>JBIJDO010000006.1:0-20884 GCA_044344105.1 Tabrizicola sp. | reverse complement strand
GCGGACGATCCGCCGCGCACGGCTGGCGAACTGGAAGGTCACGCCGATACGTTCCGCCGCGCGGGCCAGCGCTTCGGCCAGCATGTGAACCCCGTCGCGCACCGCCCAGACCCCCTGCGCCTCGGCCTGCCAGATCAGCCCAAGGACCGCCGGCGTCTGTGCGGGCCTGCCGCCGACATAGGTGGCATAGCGCCCGAAAAGCTGGCGGAGGCGCGGGTCGCGGAAGTACCGTTTCAGCCAGCGGTCCAGCGTCATCCCGGGGATCAGCGCCGGCCAAAGTCCCGGCTGGCGCAGCACCGCCCTGGCTATGTCGGCAAGGTCAGGTCTAGGCGCGCGCATCACCGGAGCCTCGAAGGCACGGTAAAGCGCACGGGAAGCCGCGTCGAAACGGGCAAAGCCCTCAGCCTCCTTCGCACCGGCGAAATCCCGGATCGCCGCGATGTTGGCCTCGCGATCCGGGTAAAGATCCAGCGGTCCCGATCCTTGCCACCAGTGACGGGCAAGGCGGGGCAGGGCGATCAGGTCGATCTCGTCTTCGGTGCGGGTGCCGCAGAGGCGGAACAGCGCGTCGGCTTCTTCGCGCAGGGTCAGGACCGTCGGGCCCATGGCCACGGGACCCGCCACGCTTGGCCGCGCTCTGGCCTTGCCGCCGGGGCCCTGTGCAAGGTCGATGACCCTCACGTCGCATCCCCCGGCCGCCAAGCGGATGGCGGACGCCAGACCGCCCATCCCTGCACCGATGACGACGGCACGCGGTCGCGCTGCTGGGTGTGCAGAAGGCATGGTCAGATCACCGGATGTCAGGACCAGGTTACAGCAAAGTGTAAATTCAGATTTACACACGGCGGGTCCGATGCCAAACTGAATCGACGTCCCCTGCAGGAGGAGTCGGATCTTGCCCTTTGACGAACGGATCGAGCAGGCCCTGACTGCGGCCCTCATGCCCCTGAACCGCCGGGATGCCCCGCCCCGCCTGTCTGCGGCAATTCCCTACGCCGTGTTCCCCGGTGGCGCGCGGATCAGGCCGACGATCCTTCTGGCCGTGGCCGCGGCCTGTGGTGACGACGAACCGGTGATCAGCACCTCTGCCGCTGTCGCGCTGGAACTCATCCATTGTGCCAGCCTCGTGCATGACGACCTGCCCGCCTTTGACGACGCCGACCTCAGGCGCGGCAAGCCGACCGTGCACCGGGCCTTCAGCGAACCCCTGGCAGTGCTGGCGGGCGACAGCCTGATTGTTCTGGCGTTCGAGGTCCTGGCGCGGGCCGGTCAACCTGCTCCCGAACGGGCGCTTGCCCTGACGGCGGCATTGGCGCGGCACACCGGCGCGCCGTTCGGCATCTGCGCGGGCCAGGGCTGGGAAAGCGAGCCGAAGATCGATCTCGTGGCGTACCACCGCGCCAAGACCGCGGCCCTGTTTGTCGCGGCAACGCAGATGGGGGCGCTGTCCGCCGGGCAGGATGGCGAGCCCTGGGCGGAACTCGGCGACCGGATCGGCGCGGCCTTCCAGGTGGCGGATGACCTGAAGGATGCGCTTCTGACCGCCGACCAGACCGGAAAACCCGCCGGTCAGGATGCGGCACATCTGCGGCCCAATGCGGTGGCCTCGATGGGCGTGGACGGCGCGCTCGCGCATATGAAGGATATCCTGGCCGGCGCGATTGCCTCGATCCCGTCCTGCCCGGGTGAGGCGATGCTGGCCAACCTTGTCACGGCCTATGCCCGCAAGATGACCGTGATCCCCGAAGCAGCGGCAAGATGAACGCCGAGCCGCGCCCGCCGCCCCCGCGGCCCGAGGCGCAGGGCTGGCTGACCCGGCTTGCAATGTCGCCCCGGTTCCACCGCATGGCCGCACGCCTGCCGGGGCTGCGCGGGATCGTCCGGCGCGAAGGTGCCGAGCTTTTCCAGATCATCTCCGGCTTCGTCCAAAGCCAGGCGCTCGTGGCCCTGGTCGAGGCGCGGGTGCTCCACTGTCTTGCCGCGGGGCCGACGGGAACCGATGACCTGTCGCGCCAGGTCGCCATTCCGCCCGCGCCGCTGGATGTCCTGATGCGCGCGGGCGCCGCGTTGAAACTGGTCTCGAAGGACAGGTCGGGCCGCTGGCGGCTTGCGCCGCGCGGGGCGGCGTTCCTGACTGTGCCCGGGCTGGAGCCGATGGTCCGGCATCATCACGTGCTGTACCGAGATTTATCTGATCCACTTGCGTTTTTCCGGGGGCAGACCGAAACCGAACTGGCGCGTTTCTGGCCCTATGTCTTCGGGCCGCTGGCCCAGGAAGATGCCGGTCTTGCCGCGCGCTACAGCAGGCTGATGGCGGAAAGTCAGGTGCTGGTCGCCGAGGACACGCTCCGCCTCGTTGACCTGTCGCTGAGACGGCACCTTCTGGACGTGGGTGGCGGGACGGGGGCGTTTCTGGCCGAGGTCGGCAAGGTCCATGCGGGACTGAGCCTGTCGCTTCTTGACATGCCGGCGGTTCTGGCCGCTGTCCCGTCGGACCTGCGGGCTCGACTGACGCTCTGTCCGGGAGACTTCCGCGCCGATCCGCTGCCCGAAGGGGCCGACACGATCAGCCTGATTCGTGTGCTCTACGATCATCCCGACACGACCGTCGCCGCCTTGCTGGCCAAGGTCCGCGCTGCGCTGCCGCCGGGCGGGATGGTCCTGATTTCCGAACCGATGTCGGGGGGCGACAGGCCGGACCCGGCAACGGACATCTACTTCGCGACCTACACGCTGGCGATGCGGACCGGGCGGACCCGGTCGGCCGACGAGATTTCCGCGGCGCTGCAGGATGCCGGGTTCCGCGACATCCGGATGCGCCCTGGGGACCGCCCCTATGTCACGTCGGTCGTGACCGCGCGGCGTCCCTGAACCCGATTGCCCACAGGCCCGCTGTCTGTCGCAGAAATGTCCATTTAGTTTGACATATAAAACTGTAAGCCTAGACTGACACAACGCACGCAAGTTGCGCCGATTCAGGAAGTCAGTGCTCGTGATCACTCCCGCCGTCATCCTGTCCGGACCCCGCGCCCTCTCGGTGGGCGAGGTGGGGCTGAACGATCCCGCGCAGGGCGACGTGGTCGTGCGGCTGCGGCACAGCGGAATATCGACCGGCACCGAGAAACTGTTCTGGCAGGGCACGATGCCACCCTTTCCGGGCATGGGCTATCCGCTGGTCCCGGGCTACGAGAGCTTTGGCGAGGTGGTCGAGACGCGGGGCGAGACCGGCCTTGTGGTCGGCGACCATGTCTTTGTCCCCGGCGCGAACTGCTTTGCCGGTGGCGTGCGGGGTCTCTTCGGCGGGGCCGCCGGCGTGCTGGTGACACCCGCCGCCCGCGTGGCAAGGCTGGATGCCGCCCATGGCGAGAACGGTGCGTTGCTGGCCCTGGCCGCAACCGCCCATCACGCGCTGACAGGCGGGGCGATGCCGCAGCTTATCATCGGTCACGGCACGCTCGGGCGGCTGCTGGCGCGCCTCGTGCTGGCGCTCGGTGGCCCGGCCCCCACGGTCTGGGAGATTGACCCGGCCCGGCGGTCCGGTGCGGTGGACTATCCGGTGCTGGCGCCCGAAGCCGATCCGCGCCGCGACCACACGGTGATCTTCGATGCATCCGGTGCCTCCGGCCTCTTGGACACGCTCGTCCCCAGGCTGGCGAAGGGCGGCGAAGTTGTGCTCTGCGGCTTCTACACCGCCCCCGTGAGCTTTGCCTTCCCCCCCGCCTTCATGAAGGAATTGCGGCTGCGGATCGCCGCGGAGTGGCAGCCTGCCGACCTTGAGGCGACGCGGCGACTGATGGACGAGGGGCGGCTGTCGCTGGACGGGTTGATCACGCATCGCGCCCCGTCTGCCGATGCCGCCTCCGCCTACGAACGGGCCTTCACCGATCCCGCCTGCCTGAAAATGATCCTCGACTGGAGTGCCGTCGCATGACCGAAGTGCCCAACCTGAAGGACTTCGACGCCCGTCTGCGGGCCGAGGCCCAGGAGGAACCGTCGCTGGAGGTGCCGGTCGATCCGCCGTCGAAAAAGACGCAGATCATCGCGATCTACGGCAAGGGCGGGATCGGCAAGTCGTTCACGCTCGCCAACCTCAGCCACATGATGGCCGAGATGGGCAAGCGCGTGCTCCTGATCGGCTGCGACCCGAAGTCGGATACCACTTCGCTGCTGTTCGGCGGCAAGGCCTGCCCCACGATCATCGAAACCTCGACCCGCAAGAAGCTGGCGGGCGAAGAAGTGAAGATCGGCGACGTCTGCTTCAAGCGCGGCGGGGTCTTCGCGATGGAACTGGGCGGGCCGGAGGTCGGTCGCGGCTGCGGCGGTCGGGGAATCATCCACGGGTTCGAGCTGCTGGAAAAGCTGGGGTTCCACGATTGGGACTTCGACTATGTGCTGCTCGATTTCCTTGGCGACGTGGTTTGCGGCGGGTTCGGCCTGCCGATCGCACGGGACATGGCGCAGAAGGTGATCGTGGTCGGGTCGAACGACCTCCAGTCGCTGTATGTGGCGAACAACGTCTGCTCGGCGGTGGAATACTTCCGCAAGTTGGGCGGCAACGTCGGCGTCGCCGGGCTGGTGATCAACAAGGATGACGGGACCGGAGAGGCGGCGGCCTTTGCCAAGGCGGTCAACATTCCGGTGCTGGCAAGCATCCCGGCGGATGATGACCTGCGCCGGAAATCGGCGAACTATCAGATCGTTGGCACGAATGCGACCCAATGGGGGGCGCTGTTCGAAGTGCTGGCGGATGCTGTGGCCGAAGCCCCGCCGCTGCGCCCGAAGCCGCTGACGCAGGATGGCCTCCTCGGCCTTTCTGATGCCGAAACCACGGGGGCAGGCTTCGTGCTGGAACCCGCCTCCGACGCCGACATGCGCGGCTCCTTCGCCGCCGTGAAACCCAGCCTGGAAGTGGTCTACGACAATGTTTGATCTCGAAACGCTGGCGAAACTGGAAGAGGCGCTGAAGACGTTGAAGCGGGGGCGCGGATGACCGACCTCGCCACCCAACCGGCTGACGGGATGGGCTGCCACGCCGGTGCGGGGCAGATGGCAGAGGCTGCGCGGGCGGCTGGCAATTCGGAAATTCTTGACCGCTATGCGGCGGACTATCCGCAGGGGCCGCATGACAAGCCGCAATCGATGTGCCCGGCCTTTGGCTCGCTTCGCGTGGGCCTGCGGATGCGGCGGGTGGCGACGGTCTTGTCGGGCTCGGCCTGCTGCGTCTATGGCTTGAGTTTCGTGTCCCATTTTTACGGGGCGCGCCGGTCTGTGGGTTATGTGCCCTTCAACTCGGAAAGCCTGGTGACCGGCAAGCTCTTCGAGGACATCCGCGACGCGGTGCACGAACTGGCGGACCCCGACCGCTACGACGCGGTGGTGGTGACGAACCTCTGCGTGCCGACAGCCTCTGGCGTGCCGCTGCGGTTGTTGCCCAATGAAATCAACGGCGTGCGGATCATCGGCATCGACGTGCCGGGGTTTGGGGGTCCGACCCATGCCGAAGCCAAGGACGTCCTGGCCGGGGCAATGCTGGCCTACGCCCGTGAAGAAATCCTTTCCGGCCCGGTCGCGGCACCTGCTACGGGCCGGTCGGACCGCCCGACCGTGACCCTGCTGGGAGAAATGTTCCCCGCCGACCCGATGATGATCGGCGCGATGCTGGCGCCGATGGGGCTGGCGGCGGGGCCGGTGGTGCCGTGCCGCGAGTGGCGCGAGCTGTATGCGGCGCTGGATTCGGGCGTCGTCGCGGCGATCCATCCGTTCTACACGGCGGCGATCCGCGAGTTCCAGGCGGCGGGGCGCAAGATCGTCGGCAGCGCTCCGGTCGGGCATGACGGGACAATGGACTGGTTGGCGGCGATCGGTGAAGCCTATGGAATCGCTGCGGAAAAAGTGGCTGCGGCGCAGAACGCCTTTGGCCCGGCAATCAAGGGGGCCCTGGCTGCGAACCCGATCAAGGGGCGGATCACGCTGTCGGGGTATGAAGGGTCCGAGCTTCTGGTCGCGCGGCTTTTGATCGAGAGCGGTGCGGATGTTCCTTACGTCGGCACCGCCTGTGCCCGCAACGAATGGTCACTCGCTGACCGTAACTGGCTGGAATCAAAGGGCTGCGTGGTCAAGTATCGTGCCAGCCTTGAGGACGATCTTGCGGCGATGGAGGCCTTCCAGCCTGATCTTGCGGTCGGCACGACACCCCTTGTGCAGAAGGCCAAGGAGCGGGCTATCCCTTCGCTTTACTTCACAAATCTGATTTCGGCCCGTCCGCTGATGGGGCCTGCTGGTGCCGGATCGCTGGCCCAGGTCGTCAACGCGGCGATGGGCAACAAGACCCGGATGGAGGGCATGAGGGCTTTCTTCGAAGGGGTCGGAACAGGCGACACATCGGGCATCTGGGAAGGGAGCCCAAACCTGCGACCGGACTTCCGGGCGATCCATCAGAAGAAGCTCGACAAGGCCGCGAAGGCTGCCAAGGCGGAGGAGATGATATGATCCTTTGCCCAGAAACCGGCATCTGGAATGCGTATGGATTCCGTATGGGAACCGGCCATACGCGCGTATGGGTGCGGGAGTCCGCAACATGCTGATCCAGGACCATGACCGGGCGGGCGGCTACTGGGGGGCGATCTATGCCTTCTGTGCGGTGAAGGGCCTGCAGGTCGTCATCGACGGCCCGGTCGGCTGCGAGAACCTTCCGGTCACGTCGGTCCTGCACTACACCGACGCGCTTCCCCCGCATGAGTTGCCCGTCGTGGTGACGGGCCTGGGCGAAGGCGAGATGACCTCGGGCACCGAAGCCTCGATGGCGCGGGCCTGGAAGACTTTGGACCCGGCCTTGCCCGCGGTCGTCGTGACCGGGTCGATTGCCGAGATGATCGGCGGAGGTGTGACGCCGCAGGGGACCAACATCCAGCGTTTCCTGCCGCGGACCATCGACGAGGATCAATGGCAGTGCGCCGACCGCGCGATGACCTGGATCTTCACCGAGTTCGGGATGACCAAGGGGCGGATGCCGCCCGAGGCGGTGCGACCCGAGGGATCGAAGCCGCGCGTCAACATCCTGGGGCCGATGTACGGCACGTTCAACATGCCCTCGGACCTGGCAGAGATCCGTCGCCTCGTCGAAGGCATCGGGGCCGAGATCAACATGGTGATGCCGCTTGGTGCCCACATCGCCGAGATGCGGAACCTGGTCAATGCCGACGCCAACGTGGTGATGTACCGCGAGTTTGGCCGGGGCCTGGCGGAATGTCTGGGCAAGCCGTATCTGCAAGCGCCCATCGGGCTGGAGTCGACCACCCTTTTCCTGCGGACGCTGGGCGGGATGCTGGGGCTGGATCCGGAACCGTTCATCGAGCGTGAGAAGCATTCGACGCTGAAGCCCCTGTGGGACCTCTGGCGGTCGGTGACGCAGGATTTCTTCGCGACGGCCAGTTTCGCCATCGTCGCGAACGAAACCTACACGCGGGGCATCCGGAAGTTTCTGGAAGACGACCTCGGCCTGCCCTGCGCGTTCGCGGTGCCAAGGCTTGCGGGCAAGAAGACCAACAACGAAGCCGTGCGTGGGCTGATGAAGCAGCACCGGCCGCTGATCGTCATGGGGTCGATCAACGAGAAGATGTACCTGGCGGAACTGAAGGGCGGGCATGGCCCGGCGCCCAGCTTCATCCCGGCCAGCTTCCCCGGCGCCGCGATTCGGCGCGCCACGGGGACGCCGTTCATGGGCTACTCCGGCGCGGTCTATCTGTTGCAGGAGGTCTGCAACGGCCTGTTCGACGCCCTTTTCCACATCCTGCCGCTGGGCAGCGAGATGGACAGCGCGGCGGCGACGCCGACGACGCTGCGCCGCGACATGCCTTGGGACACCGACGCGCAACTGGCGCTGGACCGCATCCTGCAGCAGCACCCGGTCCTGACCCGCATATCCGCCGCCCGCACCTTGCGAGATGCGGCAGAGAAGACCGCGCTCGACCATGGGGCCGAGCGGGTTGTCCTGGAATTCGTCGAGACCCTGGCGGGGGGAAGCCGCCAGGGACCTGAATGGGGAGGAAGAACATGAGCGACCAGAGCTATATCGGTCCTATCCGGACCCGTGTGCCGCGCCGCGTGCCACGGGCCGAATACCTGACCTACTTCACGCTGATCCTGATCCTCGCGCTGCCGGTGCAAGGCCTGGTCTGGGCGGGGTCGCTGGTCCGCACCCGCAGCCTTCCGGCCAAAGGTCCCCTTGCGCGCGCGCTCCGCGATGCCGAGGCGATCACGCCGTCGATCTTCCGCCCCTGAACCGGCGGAGACCACAGACCCGACGCGGTGCGCCCGCCCGTCCGGTGAAGCCCTCGGTGGGGGCGGGGGAAACCCCGGCCCTTCCGGACCCCACGGTGCGGCATGACGCCGCTTCGTGAACCCAGCCGCAGGGGATGCGGCGTCAGTCTGCCAATCCGGAGGATAGAATGGCTGATAAATCCGACCTGAGTTTCACAGGTCTCACCGACGAGCAGGCGCAAGAACTGCACTCCGTCTACATGAGCGGGCTCTGGCTGTTCACAGCCATCGCCGTCGTCGCTCATCTGGCGGTGTACATCTGGCGCCCGTGGCTTTGAGGAGGAAAAAGACATGTCCAAGTTCTACAAAATCTGGCTGATCTTCGACCCCCGCCGTGTCTTCGTGGCACAGGGTGTCTTCCTCTTCCTGCTGGCAGCGATGATTCACCTCGTCCTGCTCAGCACCCCCGGCTACAACTGGATCAGTGAAGCGGGGGCGAAATACGCTGCCCCGGCCGAAGCGACCGAATAGGCCGGAGCTACCCCTGTTGCGGGCGGCCCGTGTCGTGGTCGCCCGCCACAATCCCAGGGAATTCAAACTTTGGCAAAGCCGCCCCTGCGCATCGGTCAACCGCGCAGAGAGGTGACGGCCTTGCGACAACGGAGAGGGAAGCATGGCTCTGCTCAGCTTCGAACGAAAGTACCGCGTGCCCGGAGGCACGCTGATCGGGGGCAACCTGTTCGACTTCTGGGTCGGCCCCTTCTTTGTCGGGTTCTTCGGCGTCCTGACCTTTTTCTTCGCCGCGCTCGGGACGCTTCTGATCCTGTACGGGGCGGTGCTGCAGGGCACGTGGAACCCCTGGCTGATCTCGATCAATCCGCCGCCGGTGGAAATGGGTCTGGCGATGGCCCCGCTGCGCGAGGGCGGGCTTTGGCAGATCATCACCATCTGCGCGATCGGGGCCTTCGTGTCCTGGGCGCTGCGCGAGGTGGAAATCTGCCGCAAGCTCGGCATGGGCTTTCACGTGCCTGTCGCCTTCGCTGTGGCGATCCTGGCCTATGTGACACTGGTGGTGATCCGCCCGGTGCTGATGGGGTCCTGGGGTTATGCCTTCCCCTACGGCATCTGGTCGCACCTCGATTGGGTGTCGAACACCGGCTACACCTACGGCAACTTCCACTACAATCCGGCGCATATGATCGCGGTGAGCTTCTTCTTCACCAACGCGCTGGCGCTGGCGCTGCACGGCGCGCTGATCCTGTCGGCGGCCAACCCCGAAAAGGGCCGCGAGATGCGCACGCCCGATCACGAGGACACCTATTTCCGCGATCTCATCGGCTATTCGGTGGGCACGCTGGGCATCCACCGGCTGGGCCTTCTGCTCGCGCTGAACGCGGCATTCTGGTCGGCGGTCTGCATCGTGATCTCGGGGACGATCTGGTTCGACCAATGGGTCGTCTGGTGGGACTGGTGGCTTGAGCTGCCCTGGTGGGCTGGCATTCCGGGAGGCGTCAATGGCTGAGTATCAGAACATCTTCACCCAGGTTCAGGTGCGCGCGGCACCGGAGATGGGCCTGACCGAAGGCGTCGAGTTGTCCAACCGCACCAGGGGGGCCACCTTCTCGACGCTTGCCGGCTGGTTCGGCAACGCCCAGCTTGGCCCGATCTATCTTGGCACGATGGGGGTGATCTCGCTCGCCTCGGGCCTGGCCTGGTTCTTCACCGTCGGCGGCTGGTACTGGTATCAGGCGGGCTTCAACCCCGCAGTCTTCCTGCGCGACCTCTTCTGGTTCAGCCTGGAGCCGCCGGCCGAAGAATACGGTCTTGGCTTTGCGCCGATCGCGGACGGGGGCCTGTGGATCATCGCCAGCTTCTTCCTGCTGGTCAGCGTCTGTTCCTGGTGGGTCAGGACCTACCTTCGGGCGCAGGCGCTGGGAATGGGCAAGCATGTGTGCTGGGCCTTTGCCAGCGCGATCTGGCTGTTCCTGGTGCTGGGCCTGATCCGGCCGATCCTGATGGGCAGCTGGAGCCATGCCGTTCCCTACGGCATCTTCAGCCACCTCGACTGGACCAACAACTTCTCGCTGCAGTACGGCAACCTGTTCTACAATCCGTTCCATGCGCTCTCGATCGCCTTCCTCTACGGATCGGCGCTCCTCTTCGCGATGCACGGGGCGACGATCCTGGCCGTCAGCCGCTTTGGCGGCGACCGGGAACTTGAGCAGATCGCCGACCGCGGCACGGCGTCGGAACGGGCGGCGCTGTTCTGGCGCTGGACCATGGGCTTCAACGCCACGATGGAGGGGATTCACCGCTGGGCCTGGTGGTTTGCGGTGCTTGTCACCCTGACCGGCGGGATCGGCATCCTTCTGACCGGAACCGTCGTCGACAACTGGTACGTCTGGGCACAGGAACACGGCTATGCGCCGCTCGACTAAGGAGGTCTAACCATGCCGAACGACTATTACGAGGAAGGCAAGCAGACCAGCCTGGTGTTCTGGAGCCTGGGTCAGATGCTGAAGGGCGCGGGCTACGCTGCGGCCTTCGTCATCGGCATCGCGCTTCTGGTCTGGGCGATCTACCTGATCGGCCTGCTTCTGCCGGAAGAAAGCCGCCAGACCCCGTCGCCCTATGGCGCGCTGGAAGCACCCCTGGCCGCCGATACGCGCGGTCTGGCCTGAGATCGGCCTGCACGGGACGGTCACTGTCTCCCGTGCGGGCCACGCCGATCCGGACCCTTCCATCGGCCCGGATGTCGGGACCTTCGGGCCCCGGTTCCCTTCCTGTCGGACGACAGGCACTCGTGCCGTGTGGCCAACCCCCACACGGCACCTTTTGAACAGATAGGAGGCCGCCATGACCGCGCCCGGTTCTGATGCCGCCCTGACAGCGAAACCGATGCTGGATCGTGTCGCCAGTCCGGCCGATCTGCGCGCCCTTCCCGACCGCGACCTGACGCAACTGGCCGATGAGTTGCGCCGCGAAGTGATCGAGGTGGTCAGCCAGACCGGCGGGCACCTGGGATCCTCGCTTGGGGTGGTCGAACTGACGGTCGCGCTGCATGCCGTCTTCAACACCCCGCATGACAAGCTGATCTGGGACGTGGGGCACCAGTGCTATCCGCACAAGATCCTGACCGGACGCCGCGACCGGATGCTGACCCTGCGTCAGGCCGGGGGTCTGAGCGGGTTCACCAAACGCAGCGAAAGCGACTACGACCCGTTCGGGGCGGCGCATTCCAGTACCTCGATCTCGGCGGCGCTGGGCTTTGCCATAGCGCGCGAGATGGGTCAGGCCGTGGGGGACACGGTCGCGGTCATCGGCGATGGCGCGATCACCGCCGGCATGGCCTATGAGGCGATGAACCACGCGGGCCACCTGGGAAAGCGGCTGTTCGTGATCCTGAACGACAACGACATGTCCATCGCGCCCCCGGTGGGGGCGATGCAGACCTACCTGAACAGCATCGCCCGGACGGGACCCTTCGCAACCCTGAAGGCCATCGCCGAAGGGCTGGAAGAGCACCTTCCCGCGCCGATCCGCGAAGGCGCGCGGCGGGCGCGCGAAATGGTCAGCGACCGGCCCGGTGGCGTGACCCTGTTCGAGAAGCTGGGCTTTTCCTACTTCGGTCCGGTGAACGGGCATGACGTGCCGATGCTTCTGCACGCCCTGCGGTCGATCCGGTCGCATGCCGAGGGGCCGGTTCTGCTTCATGTCGTGACGAAGAAGGGCTGTGGTTACGGCCCGGCGGAAGGCGCGGATGACAAGTACCACGGGGTGGCGAAGTTCGACATCGCCACCGGCAAGCAGTTCAAGACCCCGGCAAACGCGCCGAACTATACGGCGGTCTTCGGCCAGACCCTGACCGAAGAAGCGGCGCGCGATCCCCGGATCGTGGCGATCACCGCCGCGATGCCGGGGGGCACCGGGCTTGACGTGATGCAGAAGCGCTTTCCCGGACGGGTCTTCGACGTCGGCATCGCCGAGCAGCACGGCGTGACCTTTGCGGCCGGGCTGGCCGCCGGGGGAATGCGGCCATTCTGCGCGATCTATTCCAGCTTCCTGCAGCGCGGCTATGACCAGATCGTGCATGATGTTGCGCTGCAGAACCTGCCCGTCCGGTTCATGATCGACCGGGCCGGGCTGGTGGGCCAGGACGGGGCGACCCATGCCGGGGCCTTCGACATCATGTTCCTTGCCAACCTGCCGAACATGACCGTGATGGCCGCGGGCGACGAGGCCGAGCTGGTCCACATGATGGCCACGGCGGCGGGCCACGACGAAGGCCCGATTGCCCTGCGCTATCCGCGCGGCGAGGGGATGGGCGTGGCGATGCCGGAACGCGGGGCTGCTCTGCCCATCGGCAAGGGCCGTGTCCTGCGCGAAGGCAGCGATGTCGCCCTTGTATCCTTTGGCGCGCATCTTTCCGAAGCTCTGGCTGCGGCCACGATCCTGGAAGCGGAAGGCATTTCGGCGACAGTCGCCGATGCCCGGTTCGCCAAGCCGCTGGATACCGATCTGATCGGACAACTGCACCGGCACCACCGTTGCCTGGTGACCCTGGAGCAAGGCTCGACCGGCGGGTTCGGAGCGCTGGTCCTGCACCATCTGGCGCAGGCGGGCCTTCTGGAGAAGGGCCGGGCGATCCGGACGATGACGCTGCCCGACCGCTTCATCGATCAGGCCAGCCCGGCGCAGATGTATGCCTGGGCCGGACTGGCGGCCGAGGATGTAGCCGCCACGGTTCGCGCGGCGGTTGCAAAGGGCCGCGAGGCGACCGTTGTCAACCTGCGTTGACGGCAGAGACCAGATACGCCCTGAAACGGGCAGGAAGTGTAAACTTCTGCCGCGACATCGTGCAATTCTGTGCTAGGTTCGCCTCAATCCGGTGAAAATCGGAAAGGGGAGCCGCGTGAAATTCCTCCAGACCTATGCGGTTGTGGACAAGGAGCACCGTCTGCTTTGGGTGGGCGGCGAGTGGGATGAATTTGCCCTGCAGAATGCCGGAAAAAACGCTACTGCCAACGCGGTACTGTCGACTTCGCTGATGTCCTACATCGCGGGCGACGTGACCCGCGCCGTGACCGCACGGCTGGTCGACGCCGTCCTGACCACCAAGCGGCCGCTGCGGCTGGAGTATCGCTGCGATTCGCCGAGCATGGCGCGGAAGTTCCGGCTGACCGTGCAGCCGATGAAGGACGATCGCGCGCTGATGGTCCACGACCTGTGCGACGCCTGGCATTTCTCGCCCCCGCTCCGGCCATGGCATCACGATGCGGCCGCGCCCGACTGCAAATGCTCGTTCTGCGGCGATGTCCGGCTGGAGGGGACAAGCGATTGGGAAAGCTGCGACGACCTGCGTGAGCGGCACCCGACACATGTGACCTATGACATCTGCCCGAGGTGCCGGGCCGAAATCGACGTGGCCGTGGAAGAGGTCCTTGAACCGGCAGCCAGCGTGTCGACTGAAAAGAGCGGGGCCGAAAACCGCTGAAGCCGCGACCGGCCCGGCCCTGCCGTCAGTCGGCTTCCTTGTTCAGGATTCCGAACTTGCGCAGCTTGACGTAAAGCGACTGCCGCGACAGGCTGAGAAGCTCGGCTGCCGCCGCACGGTTGTTGCCCGACATGTCCAGCGCCGCCTCGATGCACATCTTTTCGATGATCTCGGTCGTCTCGCCCACGATCTCGCGCAGGGTCGAATAGCCCACCAGCCGCATCACGTTGCGCAGCCCGTCGTTGTCGGTCGAAACATTGGGCCAGACCACACTTTCGGTGGCGATGGAATCGCGTGCCACGATGGCGATCAGCTGCTTGCCGCGTTCGTGCACCAGGGTCGCCGACAACTCGACCGCCACCTCACCCATGTAGTCGGTGTTCAGCCGCGTGCGATAGTGCCGCAGATGGCCGACGCGCTTGACGTTGTCGAGAAGCACCTTGAGGTCCACCGCCCCGCGCGACAGGAAATCCGAAAACGCCCGGTCGACCACTACCGACTGGCTGTGGCTGTCCGTGAGGTTCAGGAAGGCCTCGTTCGCGGCCTTGATCACCCCGTTGCCGTCAAGGAAGACGATGCCGTCAACGCCCTTCTCGAACAGGTTCTCCAGCATCAGGCCCCGTTCGCCCTGCAGCGTCTGGGCGCTCTCCGACAGGCTGATGCGGCACAACAGAAGCCGGTCGCGCGAGGCCCGGAACAGTTTGGCGCTGATCTTGACCCGCTGTCCGGTGCGCCGGACGTTCAGGTCGATGAAGGCCGAACTGTCATTGGTGGCGGTCTTGGCCAGGTTCTCGATCAGCTCGCCCCGGCGGCGTCCGTCGAATTCCTGCGCCACGGCTGCGTTCATCAGATCGCTGCGCGGCGCACCCAGAAGGCGTGCGGCCGAACTGTTCAGATCGACGATCCGCCCGGAGGTTTCCGAGATGATGAGAAGCGGGAAGGAATTCTCTTCCATCAGGACGCGGTACCGGGTTTCCAGTTCCCGCTGCGCCTCGTGATCGCGGCCGATGGCGCGGTGCGCCTGCACCAGTTCCTGCTGCACCTCGGCCATCGGCCTGAGATCGCGGCCCATCATGAGCACATGCCCGGTTCCGGCCCACCGGCGCACGGCATAGCGCACGGGAAAGCTGTGCCCGGCCTCATCCGTATGGTTCACTTCCAGGGGCAGCAGCGGTCCACTTGCCGCCAGGCGCTGGTTCAGCTTGGTGACGCTTTCCGGCGCAAACAGACTGTCCAGCGCCTTGCCCGTCCATTGGTCAAGCTTTGCGGTGATGCCGGCTTGCGGATTGGCCGCTGCCAGTTCGACAACGCCATCCGGTCCGGTCAGAAGCACGATGTCACAGGCAGAGCACAAGAGATCGAACAGTGGCCCTCGATTGCGAAGGTCGTCCAGGAGGTCCGGAAGGAGAAGCATGTCTTCCGTCAAGTCCGTGCCCTTTCAAGGTGCATTTTCGGCGTACCCATAAGCGTTGATTGCCCGCGCCTTCAAGTCTTCACCCGCCGCCGTTCCTGCATATTCGCCGATGATCGTGGCAACGTCACGGCAGACGCCGTCTGCCCCGGTCGCGGCAAGCAGCGCGTCGCTCTCCATCGGAATCGAGCCGCCGACGACGATCCGCAGACTGTCCGGCCCGACAAGCCGCAGCATCCGGATCAGTCCCGGAGCCGATTGCAGGCCGTTCACGCAGCCGACGGACACCAGACATATGTCGATGCGCGCCGAGGACAGCAACTGCGACAGGTCCGCGGCGGTCGGCGCAACCCGGACGACGGCCGAAAACCCTGCGGACCTGAGTTGCATGCCAAGCACGAAGACCCCAAGGGTGTGCTGCTCGCCTTCGGGCAGAAGAACAAGGAAAGCCGGGCCCCTGGTCACCTCGTCCGGGGCAACCATCTCATCGACGCAGCGCACGATTCCGTGCAGGCGTTCCGTGCGGACCGTGACATCGACGAAGGTGATCTCGTCGTCCAGCCATTGCTGGCCCAGACGCCGGGCCGCAGCCGGAACATGGGCATGGGCCACGGCAACCGGTTCCAACTGGCGATCCAGCATGCCCTTGAGCAACGTCATGGGATCGTCTGCCATCGGGCGGCACAGCAATTCCATGAAGTGGTCCAGATCGTCCGGTTTAACCTCTGTACGCCGCTTGTTGCGCACCACCACCAAATTCCGAAGCGCCTCCTGCGCCAGCCGACCATACCAGTCCAGGTCGCAGCCGACACCGTGTTCCGGACTTCCATTATCACGCATCGGCGACCCTCCCTGGGCGACACCGGTGATATTTGGTGCACGCTAGCACTGCGCGGTCGCGATGTGAAGACGCGACTCGTACCGCGCATGACACCTCAAACCTGCATTTCTGTCCACATAAATTGACGCTTTGGCTCTCCACAACTCGCAGAATCCTATCAAGACACTGATACAAATATAAAAAATATCCGTCAGGCCCGCCCTAAACATGGGCCCGTCCTGTCCCAAACTCTGCGATTCATGGCTGCAGAAAGTGTAATTTATAATTGACAGTCACGGTGTGTGGACTAGGCTGGTTGTCAACCTGATGGAGCATGAGGCGTCCGGATGTCAGCAGTTGCCTCGACGCGCCGCACGCGACCGCTGTACACTCCTGCACAGCGCGCACGGCGGGACTCCACCCGGTGGACCACGGTGCAGGCCGTTCTGGCACCCCTGCAGTTCTTCGTGTTCCTGGTGTCGCTGGCCCTCGTCATCCGCTTTCTTGTCACCGGGGACGGCTATGGCGCCGCGACCGTTTCGATCCTGGTCAAGACCCTCCTTCTCTACACGATCATGGTCACCGGCGCGATCTGGGAGAAGGTCGTCTTCGGCCAGTTCCTTTTCGCCCCGGCCTTCTTCTGGGAGGATGTGGTCAGCTTCCTCGTGATCGGGCTGCACAGCCTGTATCTTTACGGGCTTCTCACCGGTGCGCTTGCCCCCTTGCAACTGATGGCCGTGACGCTTGCGGCCTATGTCACCTATGCGCTGAATGCCGGGCAGTTCCTGCTGAAGCTGCGCCGTGCCCGGCTGGACGGATCGGCGGCCGAGGCACCGCCCTATGATCGCGGGGTGGCGGCATGAGCCTTGACACCCCGACCAGCGGCTGCCTGCACACCCCGGTCCTGCGCGAACGCGGCCAGCGCGAGGTGTTCTGCGGCCTGACCGGGATCATCTGGCTGCATAGGAAGATGCAGGACGCCTTCTTCCTCGTCGTCGGCTCGCGCACCTGCGCGCATCTTCTGCAGTCCGCCGCCGGGGTGATGATCTTTGCCGAGCCGCGGTTTGGCACCGCGATCCTTGAGGAGAAGGATCTTGCCGGCCTGGCCGACGCGCATCAGGAACTGGAACGCGAGGTTGCCCGCCTCTTGGCGCGGCGCCCCGACATCCGCCAGCTGTTCCTTGTGGGCTCCTGCCCGTCCGAAGTGATCAAGCTTGACCTGTCGCGCACCGCCGAGCGTCTCAACGCCCGGCACGGGCCACAGGTCAGGGTCTACAACTATTCCGGCTCGGGCATCGAGACGACCTTCACGCAAGGCGAGGATGCCTGTCTTGCAGCCATGGTGCCGGGACTTGAGGCGACCGCGGATGCCGGTCTTCTGGTCGTCGGCGCGCTGCCCGATGTGGTCGAGGATCAGTGCCTCGCGCTCCTGTCGGCGATGGGCGTCGGGAACGTCAGCTTCCTGCCCTCGCGCCGCGCGTCCGAGGCCCCCAAGGTGGGCGAGCGTACCCGGTTCATCCTGACCCAGCCGTTCCTTGCCGACACCGCCCATGTGCTGGAACGGCGCGGGGCCGAGCGGATCGCCGCCCCCTTCCCCTTCGGCGAGGAAGGCACGACCGAATGGCTGCGCGCCGTCGCCCATGCCTGCGGCGTCCACCCCGAGCGGTTCGAGGCAGCAACCGCCGCCCCGCGCGCCCGGGCACGGAAAGCCGTGGCCGTGCATGCCGAGACGCTGCGCAACAAGACCCTGTTCCTGTTTCCCGACAGCCAGCTTGAGATTCCGCTGGCCCGGTTCCTTGCGCGCGAATGCGGGATGCAGCCGGTCGAGGTCGGGACACCCTATCTGCACCGCACGCTGATGGAGCCGGAACTGGCGCTGCTGCCGACGACGATCCTGTCCGAGGGCCAGGATGTCGACCGCCAGCTTGACCGGCACGCCGCGCTGAACCCCGATCTCACCGTCTGCGGCCTGGGTCTTGCCAACCCGCTGGAGGCCGCCGGTCACGCCACGAAATGGGCGATCGAACTGGTGTTCACCCCGGTCCATTTCTACGAGCAGGCGGGCGACCTTGCCGGTCTTTTCAGCCGTCCCCTACGCCGTCGGGCCATGCTGCAGGGGGCCGCAGAATGAAGCTGACCCTCTGGACCTACGAAGGCCCCCCGCATGTCGGCGCGATGCGCGTGGCCACAGGGATGCGCGACGTCCACTATGTCCTGCACGCCCCGCAGGGCGACACCTATGCCGACCTTCTCTTCACGATGATCGAGCGGCGCAACCACCGCCCGCCCGTCACCTTCACCACATTCCAGGCTTCGGACCTTGGGGCGGACACGGCGAACCTCTTCAAGCGCGCGGCACAGGGCGCCTATGACCGCTTCAAGCCGCAGGCGATGATCGTCGGGGCGTCCTGCACGGCAGAGCTGATCCAGGACGATCCCGGCGGCCTTGCCTCGACCCTGGGCCTGCCCTGCCCGGTCGTGCCGCTGGACCTGCCCAGCTACAGCCGGAAGGAGAACTTCGGCGCGGACGAGACGTTCCTTGCCCTGACCCGTGCGCTGGCCCGGCCTTGCGAGCGGACCGAGAAGGTGTCCTGCAACATCCTTGGCGCGACGGCCCTGGGCTTCCGCCACCGCGATGACGTGCAGGAAATCACCGGTCTTCTTGGCCAGATGGGCATTGCCGTCAACGTTGCGGCACCGCTGAACGCCTCGCCGTCAGACCTCGCCCGTCTTCCGGCGGCGCATTTCAACGTGCTCCTCTATCCTGAAACCGGCGAGGGTGCAGCCCGCTGGCTGGAGAAGACCCACGCCCAGCCCTACACGAAAACCATTCCCATCGGTGCGGGCGCGACCCGCGACTTCATCGCCGAAGTTGCGAAACTTGCAGGGGTATCATCGACGGTTTCCGAAGCCGGGCTGCGCCAGCCCTGGTGGTCGGCCTCGGTGGACAGCACCTATCTGACCGGCAAGCGCGTCTTCATCTTCGGCGATGCCACCCATGCCATGGCCGCAGCCCGCGTGGCACGCGACGAGATCGGGTTCGAGGTCGTCGGCCTTGGCTGCTACAACCGCGAATTCGCGAGGCCCATGCGCGAGGCGGCCCGTGCCTACGGGCTGGAGGCGCTGATCACCGACGACTACCTTGAGGTCGAGGCTGCGATCATGGCCGCCGCCCCCGAGCTGATCCTTGGCACCCAGATGGAACGGCACATCGCCAAGCGCCTGGGCGTCGCCTGCGCGGTGATCTCGGCCCCGGTCCATGTCCAGGACTTTCCCGCCCGCACCTCGCCGCAGATGGGGTTCGAGGGCGCGAATGTTCTGTTCGACACGTGGATCCACCCGCTGGTCATGGGGCTTGAGGAACACCTCCTCACCATGTTCCGCGAGGATTTCGAGTTCCACGATGCCGCCGGTCCCAGCCACCATGGCGGGAAAGCCAGTGCGCCGATCCTGGAGCCGGGCCCCGACATGGCGACCCAGGTGATCGAGGCGGCGCAGGCGCTGGCCTCGGCGGTGCGCTGGCTGCCGGAAGCCGAGCAGGAGCTGAAGAAGATCCCGTTCTTCGTCCGCGCCAAGGCCCGCCGCAACACCGAGAAGTTCGCCGCCGAGAAAGGCGTCACTGCAATCACCGTCGACACCCTTTACGAGGCAAAGGCCCATTATGCGCGATGACCGCTATTCATCGCTGGACCTGACCACGCCCGCTTCGGGCGGGGTCTACCGTTTTGTCATCGTCACCCTGGATGCCCATGCCGCCGGTCCTGCGCAGCGGGTGGCGGGACGGCTGGCAAAGGATTTCCCCGGCATCGCGATTTCGGTCCACGCGGCTGCCGAATGGGCCGAGAATCCCGCTGCCCTTGCGCGGGCAAAGGCGGACATCGCCCGCGCCAACATCATCGTTGCGAACCTTCTGTTTCTGGAAGAGCACCTGAGTCAGATCCTGCCGGACCTGACCCGCGTCCGGGACCGGCTTGACGCCTTTGTCGGGGTGATCTCCGACCCGCAGATCGTCAAGCTGACCCGGATGGGCGATCTGGACATGACGCAACCCGCGTCGGGTGCGATGGCCTTCCTGAAAAAGCTGCGGGGGAACAAGTCGCCGTCCAGCTCCTCGGGCGAAAAGCAGATGGCGCTCCTGCGCCGCCTGCCGAAGATCCTGCGCTTCATTCCCGGCAAGGCGCAGGACCTGCGCGCCTGGTTCCTGTCGATGCAGTACTGGCTGGGCGGGTCGGACGACAACATCGAGGGCATGGTCCGCTTCCTGGTCAGCCGCTATGCCGCGAACCGCGACTGGAAAAAGATCAAGGCCGCGCTGCCGGTCGATTATCCCGATGTCGGCCTCTACCACCCCGATGTCCCGGCCCGCATCTTCACTGACGCAGCACTTCTCCCACGCCCGGAAGGCACCACTGCCACCGTCGGTCTTCTGATGCTGCGGTCCTACGTCCTCGCCTCGGACACCGCGCATTACGACGCCGTCATCCGTGCATTCGAGGCGCGGGGCATTGCCGTGGTTCCCGCCTTCGCCGCCGGCCTTGACGGCCGCCCCGCCATCGACGCCTACATGAGCGGCGGCCGGATCGACACCCTTGTCTCCCTCACCGGCTTTTCCCTCGTCGGCGGTCCCGCCTACAACGACAGCCCCGCCGCCATCGCCACTCTCGCCGCCCTCGACGTGCCCTACGTCGCCGCCCATCCGCTGGAGTTCCAGACCCTTGGTCAATGGTCCGGATCCGACGGCGGCCTTGGCCCGGTCGAGACGACGATGCTGATCGCGCTGCCCGAAATCGACGGCGCGACCAACCCCACCGTCTTTGCCGGACGCCATGACGCCAGCGGCTGCAGGGGCTGCGCCCATATGTGCAGCGCGCCCTCGGATGTCACCAACCGCAGCATGGCC
>JBIJDO010000054.1:0-11273 GCA_044344105.1 Tabrizicola sp. | reverse complement strand
TTCGTCTCTCGACCCTGCGCCGGTCCGCCACCGCGAAGCGCAAGGCTGCGATCGTGCTTTACGGCTTCCCGCCGAATGCGGGCGCGGTCGGCACCGCCGCCTACCTCGGCGTCTTCGAAAGCCTCTTTAACACCCTCCACGCCATGGCTGCCGAAGGCTATGACCTGACGCTGCCTGAAACGGTCGATGCCCTTCGCGACGCTGTCCTGACCGGCAACGCAGCGGCCTTCGGTCAGCCCGCCAACGTCGCTGCCCGCATCCCGGCGTCCGAGCTTGTCCGCCGCTCGCGCTGGCTGGCCGAGACCGAGAAGGTCTGGGGCCCCGCACCCGGTCGGGCGCAGTCGAACGGGGCGGATGTCTTCGTGCTGGGGCACCAGTTCGGCAATGTCTTTGTCGGAATCCAGCCGGTTTTCGGATACGAAGGCGACCCGATGCGCCTCTTGTTCGAGAAGGGTTTCGCCCCCACCCATGCCTTCACCGCCTTCTATGACTGGCTGAAGCGCGACTTCGGCGCCGATGTCCTTCTGCATTTCGGCATGCACGGCGCCCTGGAGTTCATGCCCGGAAAACAGTCCGGCCTCTCCGGCCAATGCTGGCCCGACCGGCTGATCGGCAACCTGCCGAACGTCTACCTCTACGCCGCGAACAACCCGTCCGAGGCGACGCTGGCCAAGCGCCGGTCGAACGCCGTCACCGTCACCCACCTGACCCCGCCCCTGGCGCAGTCCGGCCTCTACAAGGGCCTTGTGGACCTCAAGGACAGCCTCACCCGTTTCCGCGCCCTGTCGCCGGACGCGCCCGACCGTGCCGACCTCGCCCTCCTCATCGCCGAACAGGCCCGTGCGGTGGACATGGACCCCACCGACCCCGACGCCCTGTGGCTGAAGCTTCTGGAGACCGAAGGCGCGCTCATCACCGACGGCCTTCACATCCTTGGCCGCCCGATGACCGACGCCCAGCGGGCCGAATACCTGGCGCTGATGCCCGACGACCCGGAGGTCCGCGCCAAAGCCGCGCAGCATCTGCAACAGGACAGCGAAATCCCCGCCCTCCTCCGCGCGCTTTCGGGTCGCTACATCGCCCCGGTGCCGGGCGGTGACCTGATCCGCTCGCCGCAGATCCTGCCGACGGGCCGCAACATCCATGCCTTTGACCCGTTCCGGATGCCGACCGCCTTTGCGCAGGCCGACGGCAAGGCGCAGGCCGACCGGCTGCTCGCTGCGCATCCCACCCTGCCACGGACCGTGGCGCTGGTCCTCTGGGGGTCGGACAACATCAAGTCCGACGGCGGCCCGATCTCGCAGGCGCTCGCCCTGATGGGCGCCAAGCCTCGCTTCGACAACTATGGCCGCCTTGCCGGGGCCGACCTCATCCCCCTGGCCGAACTTGGCCGACCACGGATCGACGTGGTGATGACGCTTTCCGGCATCTTCCGCGACCTTCTGCCCCTGCAGACCCGGATGCTCGCCGAAGCCGCCTTCAAGGCCGCCACCGCCGACGAGCCGGAAGACCGGAACTTCATCCGCGCCCATGCGCTGGCCTATGCCGCCGAGATGGGCGTCGATATGGAAACCGCAGCCCTCCGCGTCTTCTCCAACGCCGAAGGAGCCTATGGGTCGAACGTCAACGGCCTGGTGGAGTCTTCCGCCTTTGGCGATGAAGACGACCTCGCCGACGCCTACCAGAACCGCAAGAGCTTTGCCTACGGCGTCACCGGCAAGGCCAAGGGCAACCCGGTGCTGCTGCAAAAGGCGCTGAAGGACGTGGACCTTGCCTACCAGAACCTCGAATCCGTGGAACTGGGCGTCACCAGCGTTGATCACTATTTCGACACCCTTGGCGGCATCGCCCGCGCGGTGAAACGCGCCCGTGGCGGGCAGGATACCCCCGTCTACATCGGCGACCAGACCCGCGGCGGCGGCACCGTCCGCACGCTTTCGGACCAGATCGCGCTGGAAAGCCGGTCGCGCACCCTGAACCCCAAGTTCTACGAAGGCCTGCTGCGCCACGGGGCCGAAGGCGTCCGCCTGATCGAGGCGCATGTCTGCAACACCTTCGGCTGGTCCGCCACCACCGGCAAGGTGGAACCCTGGGTCTACCAGCGCCTGACCGAGACCTTCGTCACCGACGAGGCGATGCGCCGTCGCCTGGCCGCGCTCAACCCCGAAGCCTCCTCCCGCATGGCGCAACGCCTGCTGGAGGCTTCGGATCGTGCCTACTGGACCCCGGATCCCGCCACGCTTGCCGCGCTGCAAACCGCCGCCGACGAGCTTGAGGATCGCCTGGAAGGGATCGCAGCCGAATGACCATTCACATTGAAAGGGGCACCTGATGAGCCCGCGCGACGAAATCCCGAACCTGCGGGGCCCAGATTCCAGAGGATTGGACGGCGAAGGCTCCGTCCAGGTCCAGCTTGACCCCACGGTCCGCATCGACGGGGCCAAGGTGTTCTCCGTCTACGGCAAGGGGGGGATCGGCAAGTCCACCACCTCGTCGAACCTCTCTGCCGCCTTCTCGGTCATGGGCAAGCGCGTCCTCCAGATCGGCTGCGACCCCAAACATGACTCGACGTTCACATTGACAGGGCGCCTGCAGCCGACCGTGATCGACATCCTGAAGGAAGTGGATTTCCACGCCGAGGAACTTCGCCCGGAAGACTACATCGCCGACGGCTGGAACGGCGTGAAATGCGTGGAGGCCGGTGGTCCACCCGCAGGCACCGGCTGCGGTGGCTATGTCGTGGGCCAGACCGTCAAGTTGCT
Source organism: Tabrizicola sp. (assembly GCA_044344105.1). Lineage (GTDB taxonomy): Bacteria > Pseudomonadota > Alphaproteobacteria > Rhodobacterales > Rhodobacteraceae > Tabrizicola. Next base: position 8,511 of record JBIJDO010000054.1, on the reverse strand, counting down.
GAAGCAGCACCACCTGCTTGAGGACACCGACGTCGTGATCTTCGACGTCCTCGGCGACGTGGTCTGCGGCGGCTTCGCGGCCCCCCTGCAGCACGCCGACCGCGCGGTTATCGTCACGGCGAACGACTTCGATTCGATCTACGCGATGAACCGCATCATCGCCGCCGTGCAGGCCAAGTCCGGCAACTACAAGGTCCGCCTCGCCGGTTGCGTCGCCAACCGCAGCCGCGAGACCAACGAGGTCGACCGCTACTGCGCACGCGTCGGCTTCAACCGTCTTGCCCACATGCCCGACATCGACGCCATCCGCAGAAGCCGCCTGAAGAAGAAGACCCTGTTCGAGATGGACGACGAGCAGGACATCGTCACCGCCCGCGCCGAATACCTGCGCCTTGCCCACACGCTCTGGGCCTCGGTCAACGGCGAAGGCTCGACACCAGAACCGCTGCCCGACCGCGAAATCTTCGAACTCCTTGGATTTGATTGATGCCCGACTACAGCCTCACCCGCGACCGGGTCGAAACCTATTTCGACCGCACCGCGACCCAGACCTGGGAGCGGCTGACGAGCCATGAGAAGGTTTCCCGGATCCGCGAGACCGTCCGGCAGGGCCGCGACCGGATGCGGGCGCTGATGCTGTCGCGCCTGCCAGAGGACCTGCGCGGGGCGCGGGTTCTCGACGCCGGCTGCGGGACCGGGGCGATGACCACCGAACTCGCCAAGAGAGGCGCACAGGTCGCCGCCGTCGACATCTCGCCGCAACTGATCGACATCGCCAGACGCCGCCTGCACCCCGCGTTGACCGACAATGTCGACTTCCACGCCGGAGACATGTCCGACCCCGCCCTCGGGACCTTCGACTTCGCCCTCGCGATGGACAGCCTGATCTACTACCGCGACACCGACATTGGCCGCGTCGTCGGCAACCTCGCCGCCCGCACCAGCCAAAGCATCGTCTTCACCGTCGCGCCGCGGACCCCGTTCCTGATGGCGTTCTTCACGCTTGGCAAGCTCTTCCCGCACTCGGACCGCTCGCCCACCATGGTCCCGCATGACCCGGTCCGGCTGGCAAGGCACTGCCCCGGAACCCTGACCCGCATCGACCGCGTCACCTCGGGCTTCTACATCTCGGAATGTCTGGAGCACCGGTCATGATCCTCGGTCGGAACCAGGTGGCAAAGCTCGGGGCGCGCTGGATGCCCTTCGCGGATGCCGCGTCCGACGATCTGCCCTTGGGCCAGCTCTGGCGGCTGGCGCTGTTCCAGGTCTCGGTCGGCATGGCGCAGGTCCTGCTTCTGGGAACGCTCAACCGCGTGATGATCGTCGAACTCAGCGTCCCCGCGATGGTCGTGGCGCTGATGATCTCGATCCCGGTCCTCGTCGCCCCGTTCCGTGCGCTGCTTGGCCACCGGTCAGACACTTACCGCTCGGCGCTGGGCTGGAAGCGGATCCCCTATCTCTGGTTCGGCTCCCTGTGGCAGATGGGCGGACTGGCGGTGATGCCCTTCGCGCTGATCGTCCTCTCCGGCGACCAGGTCCACGGCCCGGCCTGGGCGGGCGAGGTGCTTGCGGCGCTCGCCTTCCTGATGGCGGGGCTTGGCATGCACATGGTGCAGACCGCGGGTCTGGCGCTGGCGGCGGACCGGGCGACCGATGAGACCCGCCCGCGTGTCGTCGCCATGCTCTACATCCTATATCTCTGCGGCATGGGCCTCTCGGCGCTTCTGGTCGGCTGGCTCCTGCGCGACTACCAACCGCTCTGGCTGGTGCAGGTGGTGCAGGGCTGCGGTGCCGCGACCCTGATCCTGAACATCATCGCCTTCTGGAAACAGGAGCGGGTCCGCCCGATGTCCCGCGCGGAACGCGAGACACCGCGCCCCGCCTTTGCCTCCGCCTGGAAGGGCCTGATGGGTCAGGACGGCGCGCGCCGCCTTCTGGTCGTCGTCTTCCTCGGCACCCTCGCCTTCAACATGCAGGACGTGCTTCTGGAACCCTACGGCGGGCAGGTGCTGGGCCTTTCGGTTTCGGCCACCACGGTGCTGACCGCGCTCTGGGCGCTCGGGGCGCTAGTCGGCTTCCTCTGGGCCACCCGCCGCCTGTCGGGCGGAGCTGATCCGTTCCGGCTGGCCTCGGTCGGGCTTCTGGTCGGCGTCGCGGCCTTCTCTGCCGTGATCTTCGCCAGCCCGATGGACAGCCCCGCGCTGTTCTACGCCGGGGCCTTCGCGATCGGACTTGGCAACGGCGTCTTCGGCCTGTCCACGCTTAACGCGGCCATGGCGCGGGCGAAAGGCACGCTTGGCGCGGGCTTGATCCTCGGGGCCTGGGGCTCGGCGCAGGCCACGGCTGCCGGACTTGCGATCCTTGCGGGCGGCACGATTCGCGACCTTGTCACCACGGTCGTCGATGCCGGGCTTCTGGGTCCCCTGCAGGACATCAGCCTTGGCTACACCGTGGTCTACCACGTCGAAATCGCACTGCTCTTCGTCACGCTTGCCGCGCTTGGCCCTCTGGTCCGGCTCGGCACCCTTCACTCCACACCGGAACAAGGCCAGCCAGGTTTGCGGCTGACCGAGTTCCCAACCTGACAACGGAGGACCCCAATGGTTGGTGTCACATTCTTCGGAAACTTCGACCTCGCCAGCCTGGCGATCTGGCTCTTCTGGGGCTTCTTCGCACTGCTGATCTACTACCTGCAGACCGAAAACATGCGCGAGGGCTTCCCCTTCGAGAACGAGGACGGGACGCAGGCGTCGAACCAGGCGATCTTTCCGCTACCGAAGCCCAAGACCTTCATCCTGCCGCTGGGCAAGGGAACGGTGACCGTTCCGTCGGCGGAAAACGAAGCCGCGCATCGCCGCACCGATCTGGCGCTGGCTCCAACCGGCGGCGAGGGCTTCCCGCACATGCCGACCGGCAACCCGATGCTGGACGGGGTCGGCCCGGCCTCCTGGGTGCCGCGCCGCGACGAGCCGGAGCTTGATGCCCATGGTCACGCGAAACTGCGTCCCATGGCCCGGATCGACGGCATGGCGGTCAGCGCCGGACGCGATCCGCGCGGCCTGCCGGTGCAGGCGGGCGATCTGGAGGTGGTGGGCCGCGTCAAGGACATGTGGATCGACGTGCCGGAACAGCTGGTCCGCTATCTTGAGGTCGACCTGAACAACGGCACCTCGCGGCTGATCCCGATGACCATGGCGAAGATCTGGGCCGACCGCGTGCGGGTGAATGCCCTGACCTCGGACATGTTCCCGACGATCCCCGCCACCAAGTCCGGCGAGACGGTCACGAAACTCGAGGAGGACAAGATCTCGGGCTACGTGGCTGCGGGCTGGATGTATGCGAAAGGCCGCAAGTTCGGCTTCTGACGACAAGGGAAGCGGCGCGCGCCCGCGCCGCTTCGACTTACCTGAACGACGAAAGGGTCTGCCATGTCAGACCATGATTTCAACTTCGAGCCGCAACCCGGCCTGCCGAAACCTCTCCCCGAAGGCGAGACGCTGCTCTGGCAGGGCAGTCCCGACCCGGCGGCACTCGCACACGAGGCGTTCAAGGCGCATTGGGTGCTGGGCTACCTTCTGATCATCGCCGTCTGGCGCGCGAGCGTCGCTTTCGAAGGCGGCTTCGGCCAGTCCGTCGCGGTGTTCCTGCCCTATCTGGTGCTGGCCCTGGCCGCCTATGGGCTGGTGCGGCTGCTGGCGCGCGCCAGCGCAAAAGCCGCGATCTATTCGATCACCACCCGGCGGGTGATACTGCGGATCGGGGCGGCGCTGCAGGTCACCTGGACGGTGCCCTTCACGCGCGTCGCCTCGGCCGGCCTGTCCACGCGGCCGGTATCCGGCACCGGGACCATCGCGCTGGACCTGACCGAGGGGAAGAGAATCTCGTACCTGGCACTCTGGCCACACCTGCGCCCCGGCTTTGCATGGAAGGTCCAGCCGGCGTTCCGCTGCATCCCCGACGCCGCCCGCGTCGCGCGCATCCTGTCGGACGCCGCCCAGACCAGCGTCAATGAGCCCGTGGTCCGCTTCATCAATCCCAGCCCCATCGCGGCCGAGTGAGGGAGCCAGCCCATGTCCTACTTGAAAACCCTGGCCGACCGCCCCTCGACCGAACGCGAGATGATCCCGCGCGCCCTCCTTTGGGGGATGCTGGCGCTTGCCCTGTCGGCGCTCTTGCTCACCAGCTTCGCCGTCCTGACCGACCGCCCGCGTGTCGGCCAGCCCGCCCCCGGCAAGGCGGTGGCCGTGCGCGAGTTGATCCTTGAAGGCCGGTCGGCCAAGGCTGTCACCGTCTATGACGCGGACGGCCGACTGCTTGCCGACATGGACCACGGCGGCTTCATCGCCGTGATCCAGAACACGATCGCCCGCGCCCGCACCGTCGCGCGGGTGCCCGGCAACCCGCCGATCCGCTTCGTGCGCTACGACAACGGCCGGATCGTCGCGGAAGACCCCGCCTCGGGGGCATCGATCGAACTCTATGCCTTCGGGGACGACAACAAGGCCGCCGTAGAGCGGCTTCTCAGCCAACCATAAGGGAACCCCATCATGTCACTTTTCAGGAAAGCGAAGGAAACCGTGCCCTGCACGGTCGAAGTGAGCCACCGCTTCGAAAGCCTCCACGCCCATGTCCGGTTCGACAACGGCGCGGTCGTCTACCCTGGCGACGAAGTCCTTGTTCACGGCGCGCCGATCATGGCCGCCTATGGCGATGTCGTCGTCGAACGCCGCAACGCCACGATCACCCGCGCCAATGCGCTGGAACGGCTCTGGACCCGCGCCACCGGCGATTTCGGCTTCATGGAACTGTGCGAATTCTCCTTCTCAGAGGAGGTCATGTCATGAAAGACCAGCTCAACGACACCACTCACGGGGAACTGCACGCGGAACTCGCGGACAGGTTCGACACCACCGCGATGGCGACCGAAACCACGCTGCTCAACCCGCGCTTCTACACCACCGACTTCGACGCGATGGACAAGATCGATGTGACCCCGGTGCGCCGCGAATGGGACGCTCTGCTGGCGCAGATGAAGTCCGACCCGAACAAGGGCCACTTCAAGAAGACCGAGGCCTGGGACAAGGTCGACTGGGAGGGGATGGACCCGGCCCTTCGCGCCGAATTCATCGATTTCCTTGTGTCCTCCTGCACCGCCGAGTTCTCGGGCTGCGTCCTCTACAAGGAAATGAAGCGCCGCGGGACGAACCCCGACATCTGCGAGCTTTTCAGCTACATGAGCCGCGACGAAGCCCGCCATGCCGGTTTCATCAACGATGCGCTGCGCGAGGCGGGGGTTGCCGTCAACCTCGGCTTCCTGACCAAGGCCAAGAAGTACACCTACTTCCGGCCGAAGTTCATCTACTACGCCACCTACCTGTCGGAAAAGATCGGCTACGCCCGCTACATCACCATCTACCGGCATCTGGAGGCACACCCGGACCAGCGGTTCCACCCGATCTTCAAGTGGTTCCGCGAATGGTGCAATGACGAGTTCAGCCATGGCGAGGCCTTCGCGCTTCTGATGCGGACCGACCCGAAACTGACGCAAAGCTTCTCGAACAAGCTCTGGATCCGGTTCTTCCTCACCGCCGTCTACGCCACGATGTGGGTCCGCGATCACGCGCGGAAGGATTTCCACGCCGCGCTGGGCGTCGACATCGACTGGTACGACCAGGAGGTGTTCCGCAAGACCTCGGCCATCGCGCGGCAGGTGTTCCCGGTGGAACTGGACATCGACCATCCGCGCTGGATTCCGGGCCTGCGCCGCTTTGACGCCGCCTTCAACGACATGGCGGCGGCGACCAAGGCCGGCGGCATCGGCGGCAAGCTCAAGGGCCTCGCCGCCCGCGCGCGGATGCTGACGGCCTTTGTCGGCCTTTACACGCTTCCGGTCATCCGCTCGACCCCGCCCGCCTCCGTGCGGCTGGAGCCGGCGTATTGACCGCTGACCATCATACCACCGCTTCGGCGGCGGGTAGGGTGCGGGATGGGCGCGTCCCGGCATCCTGTGCGGCATCCCTTCGGGGGTGCCGCACATGACAAATCCCTGGATCATCGCCGCCTCGGCCATCTTCCTCTGGTGGGCCTCGACCGGGCTGATCCTCTGGCGCGTGCGCCGCGCCGATCTGGGCGGACCGGATGCGCATCTCTGGTCCGTCCTCCTCGGGCTGCCGCTCCTCGTCGGCGGGGCCGTCGGGGCGCATGCCTCTGTCAGCCAGTTGTCGGTCGCCAGCGTCTATGGCGGTTTCCTCTCGGCCCTCGCCTTCTGGGGCTGGATCGAACTGGCCTTCCTTTCCGGCATCGTGACGGGCCCGCAGCGTCAGCCCTGCCCGCCGGATGCGCGCTGGACCGAACGGCTGTGGCGCGCGGTGGGCACGATCCTCTGGCACGAATTCGCGCTGATCGCGGGGCTTCTGGTCATGATCCACCTGACGCTGGACGCGCCGAACCCCTTCGCCGCGCTGACCTTTGCGACACTGTTCTTCGCGCGCATCTCGGCCAAGCTGAACCTCTTCTTCGGCGCGCCGCGGATTCACACCGAATTCCTGCCGCGCCCGCTTGCCCATCTTGCCAGCCATTTCCGCAAGGCACCGATGACCGCACTTCTGCCGCTGTCCATCGCGGCCCTGGCCCTGGCCACCGGCTGGTGGGCCGCCCTTGCGGTTCAGGTCGCCGATGACGCGCTTTTCATCGGCTATCTCTTGCTTGCCACCCTGACCGCCCTTGCCCTGATCGAACACCTGTTCATGGTGGTTCCGATCCCCGACCAGAAGCTCTGGCGCTGGATGCTTCCCGAAGCTCCCATCGCCCCACCAATCAAGAACGACACCTGACAGGAAGCAGCTCCATGGACTTCGCCACCTATTTCCAAGACCGCCTCACGGCCCTCAAATCCGAAGGCAACTACCGGGTCTTCGCCGATCTGGAAAAGCGCTGCGGCAGCTTCCCCAGGGCCGAACGGCACCGTGCGGACGGGACGAAGGAAGAGGTCACCATCTGGTGTTCCAACGACTACCTCGGCATGGGCCAGCACCCCGAGGTCGTGTCGTCGATGGTCGAGGCCGTCAAGACCTGCGGCACCGGGGCAGGGGGCACCCGCAACATTTCCGGCACCAACCACCACCATGTCCTGCTGGAACAGGAACTCGCCGACCTGCACGGCAAGGAAGGCGCTTTGCTGTTTACGTCCGGCTATGTCTCGAACTGGGCCGCGCTTTCCACCCTCGGCAGCCAGATCCCGAACGCGGTGATCCTGTCGGACGAGCATAACCATGCCTCGATGATCGAAGGCATCCGCCATTCCCGCGCCGACAAGGTGCTGTGGAAGCACAACGACTGGCGCGACCTTGACCGCAAGCTCAATGCCGTCGGCGACCGGCCGAAGATCGTGGCCTTCGAGAGCGTCTACTCGATGGACGGCGACATCGCGCCCATCCGCGAGATCGTCGAGGTCTGCGAGGCCCACGGCGCCCTGTCCTATATCGACGAGGTCCATGCCGTCGGCATGTACGGCCCGCGCGGCGGAGGCGTGTCGGAAGAACGCGGCCTCGCCCACCGCATCGACGTGATCGAGGGCACGCTCGGCAAGGCCTTCGGCGTCGTCGGTGGCTACATCACCGCCAGGGCCGAACTCATCGACTTCATCCGCAGCTTTGCCTCCGGATTCATCTTCACCACCGCGCTGCCCCCCGCCGTCGCCGCGGCTGCAAAGACCTCGGTCCGCCACCTCAAGGCCTCGGGCGTCGAACGGGCCCGGCAGAAGGCCAATGTCGCCCGCGTCCGCGCCATGCTTGACGCGCGCGGCATCCCGCACATGAAGAACGACAGCCACATCATCCCGGTGATGATCGGCGACCCGGTCAAATGCCGGATGATCTCGGACATGCTGATGGCCGACTGGGGCATCTACGTCCAGCCGATCAACTACCCGACCGTGGCCAAGGGCACCGAACGACTGCGCATCACGCCAGGACCCCTGCACAGCCCCGAGGACATCACCCATCTGATCGACGCGCTCTCGGCCTTGTGGAGCCGCTGCGCCATCGCCCATGCGGTGGCCTGAGCCCTCGGTCAAATTCAGCCGACCCCCCTTGCCAAGCCCCATTCGCGGCACACATCGTGTGGCCGCCAACATCCGGAGGAAGCCATGAAATCCACCCTAGCCGCAGCCATCCTCGCGCTGCTCGCCGCCCCGGCCTTCGCGCAGGAGGTCCCGACCGGCGACGCCGCCGCCGGCGAGAAGGTCTTCGGCAAGTGCCAGACCTGCCATGTCGTCGCCAACGAGGCGGGCGAGGTTCTGGCGGGCAAGGGGTCGAAGACCGGCCCCAACCTTTACGGCTTGCCGGGCCGGGTCGCCGGCACCTACCCCGAGTTCAAGTACGGCGAATCCATCGTGGCGCTGGGGGCCACCGGCTTTGCCTGGAACGAGGCGGACTTCGTGGCCTATGTCGCAGATCCGGCCAAGTTCCTGAAGGAGAAGCTGGACGATACGAAAGCGAAGTCGAAGATGAT
>JBIJDO010000439.1:0-2708 GCA_044344105.1 Tabrizicola sp. | reverse complement strand
TTCTCGGCAGTTTCGGGCGCTGCAGCGCGAAAATGCTGCGGCACCCAGCACCAGCGTCCGTTTCCAGCGCCTCGAATGCCCCGTCGTGGGTCCTACTTTCCGATACATGCTGATCTGCTCGGGCCTGGAGAACCAACAGACATCAGATCGTGGCCTCCCTTACTGTCCGAATTTCCGAAATTAGCTCACCGTGCAATCCTATCATCCAGAGTGGAGCAATCCCCCATGACAATCGTTGTCTGCGGACTCTATTCTTCGGAACTGTCCTTCGGCTGCTTCGCCGACTGCGGGGCATACTCTTCCCCACGCAAAAATTCCTCCGGACGGTGGGGCGACCCCTCATGATCCGCCTGCGCGTTCTGACGCCTGGTCGGCGGAGATCGCTTGAGTTTCGCGGGTTTCGGTTCGTTGGGCAAGGCTATCTCCGTTGACTCCGGCGGAGCAATAAATTCTCCGAGTATTCATCTGCTCGTCGACACGCTTAAACCAAATCAGTTACGTTCATAAAACGCCCACGATCGACAGTCGGTAGACGTCCAATGGAACTACGAGGCGCGTCCGTCCACATACATCCTGGGGGAAGGCGACAGTTTTCGGACCGGAGAAAAGCGAGAGGTGCCTGTCGGTCCGGACGGGGGGCGCAACAACGGCCAAGGGGTTGAGGACGATGTCCCTTACCCGCGGTGTGTGTCACCAAAGATGCGTTCCGGACGACGGCGGTACGGGCTGCTGCGGCGGCGAAAGAGGCGGCTGCGCAGGGGGCGGAGGGACCTCAGCCGGAACCGGTGACGGTGGTATCCTGGGGTCTTGCGCCAGAAGGCTCGCAAACCGGTCAACTGCAAGGATCTGGGGCGCGTTGATGTTCATGTGATGTCTCCTTCTGGATGGTTTTCCACACAAACCTCCCGCCGAGGGACGGGGGAAACATACCCCCGGCGGGAAGGGCCCTTTACGCTAAGGGCCGCTCCGTGCCTGCTTCAGGGAAGAAAGCTGGCAGGAGGAGTGTCATGCCGCTGTGTCGAGCGCTGACTGGTTCACGGATGCGAGGGCAAGATCCGTCAGCGCCTCGTCGGTTGCGGTTTCTTCGGCGAGGGTCTCGTCCAGAAGGTCGGCAGCATCGGACATCCCAAGCGTCGCGGCCCATTGGCTGAGCGTGCCGTAGCGGGCGATCTCGTAATGCTCGACGGCCTGCGCGGCAGCCAGAAGGCCCGCGTCGATCGCGCTGCTGCCCTTGAAGGACTCCATCACCTCTTCGCCTTCCTCGATGATGCCGTCGATGGCGGGGCAGGTCTTCGCCTGCGGGCGCTTGCCCATTAGCTCGAAGACCTGTACCAGACGCTCAACCTGAACTTCGGTTTCGCCGCGATGCTTTTCGAACGCCGCGCGCAATTCTTCCGATTGGGCCGCGCGCATCATCTTTGGCAGGGCCTTCAGGATCTTGCGCTCGGCGTAATAGACATCGCGCAAGCTGTCGTGGAACAGGGTTTCAAGGTTCTGGCTTTTCATGTCAGGCTCCTTCAGCAAGTATTGGTGGATGGTCATGTGCAATCTCAACTCGGCGAAGGCGCGGTTTGTTCCCCCGCCGCTTCCACCGGCAGCGCGGCCCCGTCCGGGTCGCGCGGGACCTTCGCCAGACGGTCCCAGAACCGCAGGCCGTCGCAGGCGGCGATGAAATCGGCAACGGTGCTGGTCGTCGCAAGGGCGAAGTAGCCCCGGTCAACCTCGTCCAGCGAAAGCGCCGCCTGCAAGAGCGCGTCGGCCCCGTGGTAGGCGATGAACTTGCCATGCGCATGGGCATCGGCGACGAAGTCGCGCGCGGCGGGCGTCCGGCTCAGCACCCCGGCGGAGGCGTCCCCGCAAAGGATCGCCACCGCATCGAAAAGCACCGACTTGCCGCCCCGCAGGCTTTCCCGGGCGACCACCCAGCCGCCCGACGCCGATTTCGCGCCGCCCACGCGGGGACTGACAAGGCAGGTGTCGGCCCCTGCCTCGAGCGCAGCCGCCCCCAACTCGCCCAGAAGATCGTCGTCAAAGCCGTCGGCGATCAGGATGCCGAGCTTTCGGCCCGACAGCCCGGGGGCACCGCGCGCAAGGATGCTCAGCGCCGAAGACGGGTCGAGATCGGTCCTGGCTGGAAAGCGCGTCAGCGCTGGCTCCGGCAGGCTGCGCATTCCAAGCCCGGTGGCGACGTCGACCGCAAGGCCGTCATCGATGTTGCGCAGATGCGCGACCATCCGGCGGCGGATGTCAGGCATCCGCACTTTCGCCAGTTCAAAGGTCAGCGCGTCGGCGATATGGGCGCGCTCGACATCCGTCTGGCTGACGTAGAAAAGCCGCGCCTGACTGTAGTGGTCGGCGAAGCTGGCCGGGCGAAGCCGCTGCTTCGGCCCTTCGACCGGCGCGCGAAAACTGACGTAGCCTTCCAGCGGGTCCGCCCGCGGCCCCTCACCGAAACCGTTCGGCTCATAGTTCACGCGGCCCTTTCGGTTGGCCATCTGCATGTGGCCGTCCTGCTGGAAGTTGTGGACCGGGCAACCGCGCGGCGCGTTGATCGGGATCTGAGTGAAGTTGGGGCTACCCAGCCGCTTCAGCTGCGTGTCGAGGTAGCTGAAGTTCCTGCCTTGCAGCAGGGGATCGTCCGAGAAGTCGATGCCAGGAATGACGTTCTGTGTGCAGAAGGCCACCTGCTCGGTTTCCTGAAAGAAATT
>JBIJDO010000438.1:0-2724 GCA_044344105.1 Tabrizicola sp. | reverse complement strand
CTTCCTTGCAGACCCGCAGCTTCATCTCGGCAGCGTCGTTCCAGGAAACCACGCGGGTCCTGACCGAGGCGTCGGTCCAGGGCAAGCGCGACAAGCTTCTGGGCCTGAAGGAGAACGTCATCGTCGGCCGCCTGATCCCGGCGGGCACCGGAGGTGCGACCAGCCGCGTGAAGAAGATCGCGTCCGACCGCGACCAGACCGTGATCGAAGCGCGCCGGAGCGAGGCCGAAGAGGCTGCAGCCCTGGCCGCCCCGATGGCGGTGATGGAGCCGGAAATCGACGACGTCTTCGACGCAGGCCTGGTCGACACGATCGAAAGCCGCGACTGATCATCGCGGACTTCGTCAAAGAACATGCCCCCGCCAGTCGCAGGACTGGCGGGGGTTTTGCATTTTCGGACGTGGACCGACGGACCTCGATCTTGTCGAAAAGGGAAAGCCGCAATAAGGTACTCCAATGGAGTACCAATCGAGTGTCCGGACATGAGCGTTCACAAACAAAGCGTAAGTTTCACCGATGCCGCCTTCGCCTTTGCGCGCGATCTGGTCGATGCTGGCGAATATCCGAATGTCAGCGCCGCAGTCTCGGGTGAACTGGCCCGAGCCAAAGCGTCAAGAGAGCGCGACCGCGCCTTGTTCGAGGCTGAACTGCAGCGTCGACTGGCCTTGCCCCCTGACCAGTGGGATCCGGTCGCCACGCTCGATAGCTTCACATCAAAGGCACGCGAGCATCTGAAGATTCGTCAGCAAGGGAGTGGGACGCCTGCGAAAGCCTGATGCGCCAAAGCAAACACCCACTGGTCGAACAGGATCTGGTCGGGATCGTCGACCACATTGTCGAGGCGACGCAAGGGACCTTCGACGCCGCGTTTCAGCGGCTTGATGAAATTGAAGCACTTTTGGTCAATATCAGCGCTAACCCGACTTCCGGCATGCGCCTTTCCGGGCCGCTTTCGGGCTGGCTGGTCCGACATGGAGGACGGGGCAATCGGTTGACCATCGTGTTCCGCCCGGATGTTCGGCGCGACGTCCTTCAAATCGCATTGGTTGCCTTCGGAGGCCCGAACTGGACGGCTCTGGGTGAAAGCAGGAAGGATGCGGCCTTCTAGTCCTCTGCCGGAAAGAAGAGTTCTCGACGCGCATTTACTTGACGCTGCTCCCCGAAGAGGTATTTCGCGACTGTGCTCAACTTGCAAGCCACTCTTGCCACCGCGCGATCCAAGACCTTTCAATTTCGTTAACGCCCGCGACTAAGTCATTGATTCCACGCGTATGCAGTTTCTGCCCACGCGTGGGCACTTTCCCTTCCCCCCGTGCCCTGCTACCCAAGGCCGGATAGCGAAGGACCCCCAATTGCCCCCCTCCGACAACCTCCGCGGCGTCCTTCTGATGTGCGCCTCGATGGCCGCCTTCACGATCAACGACACCTTCATGAAGTCGGTGACACAAGACCTGCCGCTCTATCAGACCATCGGCCTGCGCGGGCTGATCGCGGTCATCGGCCTTGCGATCCTGACGCTCGCCACCGGAGCCTTCGCGTTCCGCCCGAGCCGGCGGGACGCTGGCCTCATCCTCCTGCGCTCGCTTGCCGATGTGGCCGCGACCATCCTCTTTCTCACCGCGCTCCTTCATATGCCGCTGGCCAACCTCTCGGCGATCCTTCAGGCGCTGCCGCTCCTCATCACCCTCGGCGCGGCGCTGATCTACGGCGACAGGATCGGCTGGCGGCGGCTGACGGCGATCCTCGTCGGACTGATCGGGGTCCTGATCATCATCCGCCCGGGGACCGACGGCTTCGACCGCTGGGCGCTCCTTGGCGTGGCCTCGGTCGCCTGTGTGGTGGTCCGAGACCTTTCGGTGCGGCCGCTGCAGGGCCAGGTCCCCTCGGCACTCGTCGCCCTCGGCGCGGCCGTCGCGGTGACGCTGATGGGCTGGACCGGCACCGTCTTCCAGGGCTGGCAGACCCCGACCGGCTGGGAGGCGGCGCGCATCCTTGGTGCGGGACTGTTCCTCATCGTCGGCTACCTCACCTCGGTCGCGGCCATGCGCCACGGCGACATCGGTCTGGTCGCACCCTTCCGCTACACCTCGCTTCTCTGGGCCATTGCGCTTGGCTTCCTTGCCTTCGGAAATCTCCCGGACGGATGGACCCTGCTCGGGGCCACGATCGTCATCGCTGCCGGTCTCTTCACCTTGTGGCGTGAACGTCAGCTGCGCCGCCGGACGATGTGATCCGCAGGGCAGGGGCCCTTGTTGACACCCCCCCTGATTCCTCCTATACGCCGCGCAACCCGAACCCATGGTTTCGACCGGGACAAGGGCTCAGAGCGCTTGAAGTGGTCATGATCCGGGCTGGAAATGCCCCGATCCTCTGGAAGTCCACCGCGTCATCCCTGTGAAGGGGATGGGTGCGGTGTTCGTGTTTTGCGATTCGCGCAGGGCACGGTCGAGAAGCAGCGTCCCCAAGGCAGGGGGGCGAGTATCGAAACGAGGAACGTGAATGCCGACGATTCAACAGCTGATCCGGAAACCCCGGGAAGCAGTGGTCCGGAAGTCCAAGTCGCAGCACCTGGAATCCTGCCCGCAGAAGCGTGGGGTTTGCACCCGCGTCTACACCACCACCCCGAAGAAGCCGAACTCGGCCATGCGGAAAGTCGCCAAGGTGCGCCTGACCAACGGCTTCGAGGTCATCTCCTACATCCCCGGCGAAAAGCACAACCTTCAG
>JBIJDO010000437.1:0-2727 GCA_044344105.1 Tabrizicola sp. | reverse complement strand
CCGACCCCGGCGAAAAGCCCAGCCCAAAGGTCGTCCAGCATCACGCCCGCCGTGCCGGCCATCCGGTCGGCCCGCCCGACCAGCCAAGGCTTCCAGATGTCGAAAAGCCGGAACATGAGGAACGGCGCCAGCCAGCCCGGCCAGGCTCCCAGGAAGAGGTCCGGCACACCGCGCCACCAAAGCGGAACCGTCGTGAAGGACAGCGCCAGAAGCTGACCCGCCACTTCGTCGATCACGATCTCGGGCGGGTCTTCGCCGGATCGCCCGGCCAGAAAGCGCGGGACGGCCCAGAACCCGGCGACAGTCGCCAGAACGAAGCCGACCGGCACAAGCAGCGCCAGGCCCGCCTGGTAGGCCGTGACCCCGAGGGCGACAGCAATTGCACTTGCCCAGGTGCCCGACGCCGGGCGCAGGTAGCCGGCACCGCAGAAGGTGGCGACAAGCGCGCTCATGTCCGCACCAGCGTTGCGGTGGCCTGGGCGGCGATCCCTTCCTCGCGACCGGTGAACCCCAACCGCTCTGACGTCGTGGCCTTGACCGAAACCCGCGAAGGATCGACCCCAAGGATCCGCGCGAGTTCCAGTTGCATTTCAGCGGCATGTGGCCCGATCTTCGGACGCTCGCAAACCAGGGTCACGTCGCAGTTTGCCAGCGCATAGCCCCGCCGGGCGGCAAGTCCGATCGCATGGGTCAGGAAGACATGGCTTGCCGTACCCTTCCACTGCGGATCGCCGGGTGGAAAGTGACGCCCGATGTCGCCTTCGGCCAGCGCCCCGTAGATGGCATCGGTCAGAGCGTGCATCGCGACATCGGCGTCGGAATGGCCAAGAAGGCCCCGACCGTGCGGCAGCTTCACGCCGCAAAGCCAGACATGATCGCCATCGGCAAAGGCGTGGACATCATAGCCATTCCCGACCCGGACATCCATGTCGCGCCCTTTCAGTATTGCCTCGGCCCTGGCGAAATCGCCCGGATAGGTCAGCTTGAGGTTGCTTTCCTCGCCCTCGACGATCGCCACGTCAAGGCCGGCGGCCCGCGCGACTTCGACATCGTCAAGCGCGCCCCCCCGGTGCGCCTGATGGGCCTTCATCAGGACCGGGAAGCGAAACGCCTGCGGCGTCTGGGCGCGGTAGAGGCCCGCGCGATCCACGGTGCCCGAGACCAGCCCGTCGGCCCCGCGCCACAGCGCATCGCTGATCGGCAGGGACGGTGCGGCGGCGACATGATGATCCAGCGCGGCACGCAGCCGCTCGATCAAGGCCGGGGATACAAGCGGCCGTGCCCCGTCATGCACCAGGACCCGCTCGACCCCGCTGCCTTCCAGCGCGCGCAGCCCGGCGAGAACCGAAGCATCCCGCGTCTCGCCGCCATCGACAAGGCGCGCGTCCGACCCCATGGCCTCGGCACGCTCGCGGTCGTCGGGATGGATGACCAGCACCACCGGCAGCCCGGCAAAGGCGGCCAGGGCATGGGCCAGCACCGGTTTGCCCGCCAGAAGCTGCCATTGCTTTGGCACCGTGCCGCCCATGCGGCTGCCGCGACCTGCCGCGACGATGATGACCGCTGTGTCCATGTTGCCCCGTCTTTCCCCTCTCCCTAATCCAGCGGGACCTGCATGACAATCTGGCGCTGGGTCCCGGCTTATGCACAAAAATTGTGCAACGCATGTTTTTCAGTCATAGTGCCGCGTCGTTGCCTTGGTTCCCGGCTTCACAGGGGCTAACCACGGGTCTGGGTGCACAAGGATGAGGCGCTTGTCTTTTACGCTCGGCTCCACGGAAATCTTCCCCCCGGTCTTTCTGGCACCACTCGCGGGGATCACCGACCTTCCGTTCCGGCGGCTGGTCGCGCGCTTCGGCGCGGGTCTGGTCGTGAGCGAGATGGTTGCAAGCGAGGAGGTCGTCCGCGCCCGGCCCGAAGCCAGGGCACGGGCAGAGCTTGGTTTCAGCGAACAGGCCACCGCCGTCCAGCTGGCGGGCCGCGATCCCTACTGGATGGCCGAAGGGGCGCGCTTCGTCGAGGCGCAGGGCGCAAGGATCATCGACATCAACATGGGCTGCCCGTCGAAGCGCGTGACGACCGGCCTCTGCGGCTCGGCACTTCTGCGCGATCTCGATCTGGCGGTGTCCCTGATCGAAGCTGTCGTGAAGGCGGTGAAGGTCCCGGTGACGTTGAAAACCCGGCTCGGCTGGGACGACACCCTCATCAACGCACCAGAGCTGGCAAGGCGCGCCGAAGCGGCGGGCGTGCGGATGGTCACGATCCATGGCCGCACCCGTTGCCAGTTCTACAAGGGTCATGCCGACTGGTCGGCGATCCGGGCGGTGAAGGACGCCGTCCGCATTCCGGTGATCGCCAACGGCGACATCACCGACACGGTCACCGCCCGCGAGGCCCTGCGCCTTTCAGGGGCCGATGGCGTGATGATCGGTCGCGGCGCACAGGGCGCGCCCTGGAAGCTTGCGCAGGTCGCCCACGATCTCTTCCGCACACCCGCACCCGGAATTCCCGAAGGTGGCACCCGCGCGCGGATGATCCTGGACCACTATGACGACATGCTCACCTTCTACGGCACCGAGATCGGCCTGCGCATGGCCCGCAAGCATCTTGGCTGGTATCTGGAGGAAGCCGGCCTGCCCCATGCCCGCGAACCCGTCCTGACCTCGACCGATCCGGCAGAGGTGATCGTGCTGCTGGAACAGGCCTTCGCCGAGCTGGAGCTTGCCG
>JBIJDO010000083.1:0-9253 GCA_044344105.1 Tabrizicola sp. | reverse complement strand
GGATCAGCGCGTCTTGCATCATCGTCCCTTCCTTGACAGCCGGGTCCCGGTGCCTAACATGTTAGCATGTTACAACCAGCCACACCCGCTGAACAAGGGCCGTCCGCGACCGCCAGGCTGAAGCCGCTGGCGGCGTTCTCGGGGTCGCTGGGACAAAGGGTCTACCAGACCCTGCGCGAGGCGATCCTCTCGCTGGCCTACCGCCCCGGCGAGATCCTGCGCAAGCCCGATATCTGCGCCGCCCTTGGTGTCAGCCGCAGCCCGGTGGCCGACGCCGTCGCGCGCCTGCAGGCCGAGGGGCTGGTCGACGTGATCCCCCAGGCGGGAACCTTCGTCGCGCGGTTTTCCATGCAGGAGATTCGTGAAGGCGCCTTCCTGCGCGAAGCGATCGAGGTTGCGGCCATCGAACGGGTGGCGAGCCGCATCCGCGACGACGAACTGCAGCAGTTGCGCCGCAACCTGACGGTGCAGGCCGCTCTGGTCGCCGATGGCGACACGCCCGGCTTCTACGCGATGGACGCAGGCATGCACGAGCTTCTGTTGTCCTTCACCGGGTTTCCCAAACTCGCGCAGGTCTCGGAGACCGCCTGGCTGCATGTCAACCGCGCGCGCCAGCTGATCCTGCCGGTGCCGGGCCGGATTCAGGCGACGCTGACCGAGCATCAGGCGATCCTGGCGGCCCTTGAACGCCGCGACCCGGCCGCTGCCCGCAAGGCGGTGCAGGTCCATCTGCGCCAGCTGATCACCTATCTTGAACCGCTGGAACGGGACCGGCCCGAGCTTTTCAACCCGGAGCGAGCGCCGCAATGATCGCGAACCGCCCCCGCTATGCCGCGCGCCTGAACGCCTTCAAGGTCAGGGGAGGCAGCGTGGCCGACATGCTGGCCGGCGCAGGCCGGGTCGGCGGTCTGTCGGCAGCCGATCTGAACTACCCCGACCATTTCGCCGCACATGACGCGGGGCAGCTTGCGCGCTTGCTGGCCGATCAGGGGCTGGCGCTGAACGGTCTGGCGTTGCGCTACTACACCGAGGACGGCTTCAAGCTCGGGGCCTTCACCCACCCCGATCCGGCCCTGCGCCGCGTGGCCATCGACCTGACCAAACGCGGCATCGACGCCTGCGCTGCCATGGGCGGCAGCCAGATGACGCTCTGGATGGGGCAGGACGGCTTCGACTACAGCTTCCAGGCCGATTACGCCCGGATGTGGGACGACACGATCGCCGCCCTGGCCGAGGTCGCCGACCACAACCCCGCCATCGACATCGCCGTGGAGTACAAGCCGAACGAACCCCGGGCGCACGCACTGATGCCGGACATGGCGACGACGCTTCTGGCGCTGGCCGAGGTCTCCCGTCCGAACACCGGCGTCACCCTGGATTTCGCCCACATGCTCTACGCAGGCGAGATGCCCGCCAAGGCGGCGATGCTCGCGGCCCGCTCCACCCGCATTCTGGGGGTGCATCTCAACGACGGCTACGGCAAGCGCGACGACGGTCTGATGGCCGGGTCGGTCCATCCGGTGCAGACGGTTGAGCTTCTGGTGGCGCTGATCCGGCATGGCTATGCTGGCATCCTCTATTTCGACACTTTCCCGGATCACTCCGGCCTTGACCCGGTGGCCGAGGCGCGCGCCAACATCCGCCTGACCGACCGGCTGTATGATCTCGCTGTGCGGCTGGCCGACGATCCGGCCCTGGCCGACGCACAGGCCCGGCAGGACGCGGCGGCGGCCACCACGCGCGTGATGGCGGCGCTCCTTGGCGCGTGAACCGCCAGACCCCGCCCGCCCGGTGGTGCTGGTGGCAGGGTCGCTCCATCTTGACGTGCTGGTCGAGGCCCCGGTCCTGCCGCGCGTCGACCAGACCGTCACCGGCTCCGCCGTCCGCCATGCCTTTGGCGGCAAGGGCGGCAACCAGGCCGTCGCCGCCGCCCGCGCCGGGGCAGAGGCGCATATGGCGGGGGCGGTTGGAGAGGACGCGAATGCAGCCACCTTGCGTGCGGCCTTGGACAGCGCGGGGGTCGCGCAGGGGCAGGTCCAGACCCATCCCGGAGCCTCGGGCATGTCGGTGGCGATCTCGCTGCCCGACGGGACCTACGGCGCGGTGATCGTCTCGGGGGCAAACCTCGCCTTCGATCCCGAGTCCATGGCCTTCCCAAGGCGATGCGCCGTCCTCATTCTGCAGAACGAAATCCCCGAAAGCGCAAACCTGATCCTCGCCCGGCGCGCCCGGTCAGCGGCGATTCGCATCGTGCTGAATGCAGCCCCCGCCCGCTCGACCGCGCCCGAACTTCTAAGGCTCCTTGACCTTCTGGTCGTCAACCGGGGCGAAGCCGCCGATCTTCTGGGCCTGCCCGAAGCCAGCCTGGACCCGCTTGCCGCAGCCCAAAGGCTCCGGGCGCTTGGCCCCGGCGCGGTGATCGTGACCCTGGGCGGTGACGGGCTTGCGCTGGCCGAAGCCGATGGTGCCACCCACCAGCCCGCCCCGACGGTCAGCGTCGTCTCGACCCATGGCGCGGGCGACGCCTTCATCGGGGCTCTGGCAACGGACTGGGCGCGCGGCGCCGATCTCGAAACGGCAGCGCACTTCGCCCAGACCGCCGCCGCGCTGCATGTCAGCCTGCCGATCGACCAGCGCTCGACGATCACCGAGGCGCTGATCCGGTCGCGGCTCTGACCTTCAAGGCATTGCTCTTTTCCAAATACTCCCAGGGGGTTCGGGGGCAGGATGCCCCCGCTGCCCGAGCCGGTTGGCCGGAACGGCCAGAGGCGAGGTAAAGGCTTGCGGCAAAGCCGCTCCGGTTACGAGGCGTTGTGACCGGGGACCATCGCTTCGGGAATCATTCCTTCGCTTGCCAGCGCCTGCCAAAGCGCCATCGGGATCGTCGCCCCAGCCGCGCGCATATTGCTGTCCATCTCGGCCAGCCCCTGACCGCCGGGGATCACGCTGACGGTGGCCGGATGCAGCAGCGGAAACTGGAACGCCGCATCGACCAGCCGGACGTGATGCGCCTCGCACACTGCCTGCAGCCGCGCTGCCCGGTCCAGCACCGCCTGCGGGGCCGGGGCATAATTGTAATGCGCGCCCGGTCGCGGTCCGGTGGCGAGAATGCCGGAATTGTACGGCCCGCCGATCACCACGCCCACGCCCTTCGCCGCCGCCCGGTCCATGAAGCCTTGCGCGCCCTGTTCCAGCAGCGTGTAGCGCCCGGCCAGAAGGAAGATGTCCACCTCCCCCCGCTCCATCAGCCAGTCACAGGGTTCCCATTCGTTCAGCCCCGCGCCAAAGGCCCTGATCACCCCTTCGTCGCGCAACCGGCAAAGGGCGCGGTAGCCCCCGGCCATGAACTCTTCCAGCCGCGCCAGCATTGCTTCGCGGGTGCCGTGGTTGAAGATGTCCAGATCATGCGCGTAAAGCACGTCGATCCGGTCCAGCCCCAGCCGCTCCAGGCTGGCCTCCAGACTGCGCAGGATGCCGTCGTGGCCATAGTCATAGCGCTCGCGCCTGGCGGGCACATCGACCCATTTGCCGAACCCGTCGCGCTGGTCGGGGGCGGTGACTTCCAGAATGCGTCCGACCTTGGTCGAGACCACGTACGCGTCGCGGGGCTTGCCCCGCAGGAAATGGTTCAGCCGTGTCTCCGACAGGCCCAGCCCGTAAAGCGGGGCGGTGTCGAAATAGCGCACGCCTGCCGCCCATGCGGCCTCCAGCACGGCCTGTGCCTCGGCCTCGCTGATCGCCTTGAACAGATTGCCCAAGGGGGCCGCGCCGAAGCCAAGTTCGGTGAAGGACAAGCCCCCCGTTCCCCGCCGGTCCCACTGCCGCCGTTTCTGCATCTGCCCTCCGTATCCTTGCTGACATGCTAGTATGCTGCGGGCTTCCCGGCCAAGGCCTTTCGCGCTAGCGTCAGGGGTGGGGAGGCTGAATCATGACACGGTTCGTTGAGGTCTTCGGGCAGCGCAAGCCCGTCATCGCGATGGTGCATCTGGGTGCGATGCCCGGCACGCCGCTTCATGATGCGGCGGGCGGGGTCGAGGCGATCCTGCAAGGGGCCGAAGCCGACCTTGCCGCGCTGCAAGCTGCCGGGGTCGATGCGGTGATGTTCGGCAACGAGAATGACCGCCCATACGAGCTGAAAGTCGATCCCGCCTCGACCGCCACCATGGCCTATGTCATCGGTCGCCTTCGCGACAGGATCGCCGTCCCCTTCGGCGTCAACGTCCTCTGGGACCCGATGGCCACCATGGCCCTTGCCGCCGCCACCGGGGCCGCCTTCGTCCGCGAGATCTTCACCGGCACCTATGCCAGCGACATGGGCCTCTGGGCCCCCGACGCCGGGGCCGCCCGCCGCTATGCCTCGCGCCTCGGGGCTGGCAATGTGGCCACGCTCTACAATGTCTCGGCCGAATTCGCGGGCTCCCTCGACCCCCGCCCGCTTTCCGACCGCGCCCGCTCCGCCGTCTTCTCCTCGATCCCCGACGCCGTCCTCGTCTCGGGCGCCATCACCGGCGAGGCCGCGCGGATGGAGGACCTGGAGGCCGTCAAGCGCGTCCTGCCCGCCACGCCGGTCCTTGCCAACACCGGCGTCAAGCATGCGACCGTCGCCGAGGTCCTGAGGATCGCAGACGGCTGCATCGTCGGCTCGGCCTTGAAGCACAACGGCGACACCTGGGCCGCCGTCGACCCCGACCGCGCGAAGGATTTCATGGCCCGCGCCCGCGCGGCGAGAGGCGGCCAATGATCCGCGAAACCTTGACCGAACTCATGCTGATCCCCGGCCTCTCCGGCCACGAACAGCGCGTGGCAAAAGCCATCGCCGCCCATCTCGACCGCCTCGGCCTCAAACACCGCTCCGACCGCCTTGGCAACCTCATCGCCACCCTTCCCGGCGACCCGGCACTCCCCTCGGTCATGGTCTTCACCCATATGGACCAGCTCGGCTTCGTCGTCCGCAAGGTCGAGCCTGACGGCCTCATCCGCCTCGAACGGCTTGGCGGTGTCCCCGAACGCGCCCTGCCTGCGCAGGCCGTCACTCTTTGCACCGACCAGGGCGACCTTCCCGGCGTCATCGCCAACAAGGCGCACCACGCCACCGGCCCGGAGGAGAAATACAAGGTTCTGCCCTATGCCGACCTCTACGTCGATGCCGGTTTCACCAGCGCCGACGAAGCCCATCTGGCAGGCGTCAGGATCGGCACCCCGGTCACCTACCGCCCGAACGTCCTGCCCCTCCACGGCACCCGCCTCGCGGGCACCTCCATCGACGACCGCGCCGGATGCGCCGTCCTCCTTGCCCTCGCCGCCGCCCGGCACTCCCGCAAGGGGCCGACCCTCCACCTCGTCTGGTCGGTGCAGGAGGAGTTCAACCTTCGCGGCGTCCTGCCCGCCGCCACCGCGCTGCAACCCGACATCGCGCTGCAGATCGACCTCCTCCTCGCCTGCGACACCCCCGACATGACCCAGCGGGGTGAAGTCGCGCTGGGGCAAGGCCCCGGCATCAGCCTCTATTCCTTCCACGGCCGCGGCACGCTGAACGGCGTCATCCCGCATCCCGCATTGGTGAAACTCGCCGAAGACGCCGCCGAAGCTGCCAGCCTCAACCTCCAGCGCTCGGCCCACACCGGCGCCCTCACCGACCTCAGCTACATCCAGTTCATCGGCCCCGAGGGCGTCGCCTGCCTCGATCTCGGCTTTCCCATGCGCTATTCGCATTCCGCGCTGGAGGTGGTGGACACAAGCGATCTCGACGGCCTTCTGACCCTCCTCGACGCCATGCTCGACCGCATCACCCCCGACCTCGCCCTCACCCGCGCGCCATGACCCATACGCTCGGCATCGACATCGGCACGTTCGAGACCAAGGGCACCCTCGTCGCCCATGACGGCACGATCACCGCCACCGCCAGCCGCCCGCACAAGATGCTGGTCCCGCGCCCCGGCTGGGCCGAACACCGCGCGGAGGAGGACTGGTGGGGCGATTTCGTCCATGTGACCCACGCCTTACTCGCACAATCCGGCATAGAGCCGAAGGCGATCAAGGCCGTCGCCGCCAGTGCCATCGGCCCCTGCATGCTGCCGGTGGACAGCGCAGGCGCGCCCCTGATGAACGGCGTCCTCTACGGCGTCGATACCCGCGCGACGGCCCAGATCGCCGCCCTCAACGAAAGCATCGGCGAGGCCGCGATCCTCACCCGCTGCGGCAATGCGCTGACCTCGCAATCCGTCGGGCCAAAGATCCTCTGGCTGAAGGAAACGTATCCCGACCTTTTCGCCCGGACCGCCAAGGTCCTGACCTCGACCAGCTATCTGACCTGGAAGCTGACGGGCCGGTACGTCATCGACCACTACACCGCCGCCAATTTCTCGCCGCTCTATGATGTCACGCGGCAGGACTGGACGGATGAGCTGGCCGACATCCTTCCCCTCGACCGCCTGCCGCACCTAATGTGGTCCACCGACATTTCCGGTCACGTCACCGCCAAGGCAGCGCAGGAGACCGGCCTCGCCGCAGGCACGCCCGTCATCTGCGGCACCATCGACGCGGCGGCCGAGGCGGTCAGCGTCGGCGTACAGGCACCGGGCGAGATGATGCTGATGTACGGCTCCACCATCTTCATCATCCAGGTCACCGCCCAGCCGGTCCGCGACCCGCGCCTCTGGTACGCGCCCTGGCTCTTCCCCGGTCGGCATGCCTCGATGGCGGGGCTTGCGACAAGTGGCACGCTGACCCACTGGTTCCGCGACCAGCTGGCGCGCGACGCCGATTTCGCACGGCTCGCGACCGAGGCGGCGGCCAGCCCGAAGGGGGCCAGGGGCCTTCTCTGCCTGCCCTATTTCTCCGGCGAACGCACGCCGATCCACGATCCCATGGCCAAGGGGGCGTTCTTCGGCCTCGACCTGACCCATACCCGCGCCGATCTTTACCGCGCGGTGCTGGAAGGCATCGCGATGGGCACGGCACACGTGGTCGAGACCTATGCCGAGGTCGGCGCATCGCCCCGGACGGTCCGGGCGGTCGGGGGCGGGACGAAGAACGCGCTCTGGCTGCAGGCCACGTCGGACGTGGCGGATACCGCGCAAGAGGTCTGCGACAAGACCATCGGCGCCAGCTACGGCGACGCGTTCCTTGCGGCGCTTGCCGTTGGACTGGTCACCGAGTCCGACATCGCCGCCTGGAACCCGGTCAACCACCGCGTGGACCCCGAGCCTGTCGCGGCCTATGCGAAGGCCTATCCCTTGTGGAAAGCGCTTTACCATCAGACCCGCGACATCGCCCACGCACTCGGGGCCGGGTGATGCAATTCGACCGGATGCGCCCGGCCCAGATCGCCGCCGCCGTCGCCGCCAACACGCCCGTCGTCTTGCCCATCGGCGTGATGGAGTATCATGGCGAGCATCTGCCCGCCGGGGTGGACCTTCTGATCGTGACCGAAACCCTGAAACGGCTGGGCGACCGGATCATCATCCTGCCGCCCTTTGCCTATGGTGCGGCCAGCCATGCCGTCGCCGGACCGGGTGCGGGCACGCTGCACCTTGACCCGGCGAATTTCCTGCCACTGGCCGAAGCGCTGTTCGGTGCCCTTCTGACAACCGGCTTGCGCAACCTCCACGGCGTGATCCATCATCAGACCGAGAACTTTGCCCAGGGCATGCCCACCGACCTTGCCTTCCGGCTGGCCGCACGCAACGCGATCTTCCGCCATCTTGATGCGACGCGCGGCCCCGGCTGGTGGGGCGACCGGGACATGCAGGACTACTATGCCCTGCACGCGGCGGGTCAAGACCCGTTCAACTGGATCCGCATCCACCCCCTGTTCCCGCCCGGCGCGGAGTTCCCCTTTGATCATGCGGGGGTGAGACTTCCCTGATGCTGGCTCTGGCTCCCGAGACCGTGGATATGGCGCGCGCCTTGGACGGGGATCACTGGTACACCGGTACCGCACCGCAGGCGACGCCAGAGCTGGGCGAACGCGGGGTCGCGATTGCGCTGTCGCATCTGCGCGGCGCTCTGGGCCTGGTCTGAACCGTCCGCTCGTCGTTCGGCTTCGCCGCTCCTCGCTTGCGTCGGTCTCTCAAGCGAGGAGAAGCCGAAGGCGCACGACGAGCGGTCCGTCACAATTCAGGCAGGTCGACAACACCCTTCTTCAGGATGAAACAGCCGTAGGGGCCGCTGTCCGCCGTACGGATGATTGCGAAACTGCGCCTTGCGGCGGCGTAGAAATCGAACCGCTCCAGCGCCTGCATCTGGATCGGGCGGCCTTCGGCCGCGTCGATCACGCCTTGCATCCGGGCAAAGATCGGGACCTGCGCCTCCGGGTTGCCAACGACCTGCATCCGGCTGACCGGGGCGGGGACGAAGGTGTCCAGCGGCATCAGGCTCAGGATCGCCCGCGCGGCGGTTGGAATGTCGCAGCCCGCCATGTCGATCAGGTGACCATAGCTGGTCTCTGCCGCGATGGTCGCCGCCGGATGGTTGACGTCGCAGATCACCAGATCGTCGCCATGTCCCATCAGCATCAGGACATGCACCACTTCCGCCGACAGCCGCTGGTCGATCCCTTTCAGCATGCGGAATCCCACGGCGCCGAAGTTAAGGAATCCTGAATGCCCACGGCCAAGCCTTTGATTTTCTTTGGGTCCGAAACCTGCCCACGCGTGGGCACTACTTCACCGCCCCCGCCGCCATCCCCTTGATGATGAACCGCTCCAGCACGACCCCGATCACGATCAAAGGCAGGATCGCCGCCGTCGAAAGCGCGGCCATCGACCACCAGCTGATCCCCTGCGACCCGGTCTGGCTCGCCACCATCACCGGCAGGGTGTTGGCGTGGGTCGAGGTCAGGAGGGCGGCGAAGAAATACTCGTTCCAGGTCAGGACGAGGCTCAGGATGAAGGCCGCGACCATGCCGGGCAGCGCGATGGGCAGGATGATCGTGAAGAACGCCCCCCAGACCCCCAGGCCATCGACCATCGCCGCTTCCTCCAGCTCGGTCGGGATCGAGGCGAACTGGTCGCGCATGATCCAGATCACGATGGGCAGGACCGAAAGGGTGTAAAGGAGGATCAGCCCGATGGTGGTGTCCAGCATGGCAAGCTCGCGGTAGAGAACAAGGAAGGGCAGGGCGAGGACCACAGGCGGCAGGATCAGCTGGCTGAGGAAGAAGAACGAGATGTCGTCGTTCTTCATCCAGAGGAACTTGTACGAGAACCGCGACAGCCCGTAGGCCGCCAGCGACCCCAGCACCACGGCCAGA
>JBIJDO010000070.1:0-10010 GCA_044344105.1 Tabrizicola sp. | reverse complement strand
CATCCATGAACAAGTTGTACGCTATGCCGCAGATGTCGCGGCAGTCGATGCCTTGTTGGGCGCAGGTCGGACGGACGGCGAATCGGGCTGACCTTTCCCGAAACGCGCAGGACAGGCAGGCGTGACGTCATTCCCGATCACTTCACGACGCTGTGAGAGATAACGCCCCGCGAAAGCAACGGCTTGGCCGCCACAATTTTCACACATTTACTCATTTGACGATGAGCCGGTCAAAAAATTAACAGAAATATGTATCAAAAATATAGGGTTACACAATTATTTACGAAGTGTTACTGTGCCGCTGAGGATTGGGTTTTCCACGCGGCTCTTCGGCTTTATCAATCGAAGGCAAGGGACCCCAATCAAAGGAAAGCAACCATGAGCGATGCCGCCAAATCCGTCTATCCGCCGTCAGCCGCCTTTGCGGCCTCTGCGCATGTCGACGCGGCCGGCTATGCGGACCGCTATGCCGCGTCGGTGCGCGACCCCGAGGCGTTCTGGCGTGCCGAAGGGCAGCGGGTTGACTGGATCAGGCCCTACACGAAGGTGAAGAACACCTCGTTCGAGATGGGCAATGTCTCGATCCGCTGGTTCGAGGATGGCGCGCTGAACGTCAGCGCCAACTGCATCGACCGCCACCTGCTGACCCGGGCCGACCAGACCGCGATCATCTGGGAGCCGGATGACCCGAAGACCCCCGCCCGGCATATCAGCTATCGCGAGCTTCTGGAACAGACCTGCCGTCTGGCGAACGTGCTGAAGGCGCATGGCGTGCAGAAGGGCGACCGGGTGGTCCTCTACATGCCGATGATCCCGGAGGCGGCTTACGCGATGCTGGCCTGCACGCGGATCGGCGCGGTCCATTCCATCGTTTTCGGCGGCTTTTCCCCGGATGCGCTGGCGAACCGGATCAACGATTGCGACGCCAAGGTGGTTATCACCGCCGACTGGGCGCCGCGGGCGGGCAAGAAGACCGGCCTCAAGGACAACACCGACAAGGCGCTTCTGCACTGTTCCGACAAGGTCAAGGCGCTGGTGGTCAAGCGCACCGGGGACCAGACGTCCTGGGTGGAAGGCCGCGACTTCGACCTGACCGCCGAGATGGCGGCGGCCAGACCCTATTGTCCTTATGTCGAGGTCGGGGCCGAAGACCCGATGTTCATCCTGTACACCTCGGGCTCCACAGGCAAGCCGAAGGGCGTGGTGCATACGACGGGCGGATACCTCGTCTATGCCGCGATGACGCATCAGATCACCTTTGACTATCATGACGGCGACATCTTCTGGTGCACGGCGGATGTGGGCTGGGTCACGGGGCACAGCTACATCGTCTATGGCCCCCTGGCGAACGGGGCGACGACGCTGATGTTCGAGGGCGTGCCGAATTACCCCGACGCGGGCCGGTTCTGGGAGGTCTGCGCCAAGCACAAGGTCACCCAGTTCTACACCGCGCCGACGGCGATCCGGTCGCTGATGGGCCTCGGGGCGGACTGGGTGGAAAAGCACGACCTCACGTCGCTGAAGCTGCTCGGCACCGTCGGCGAGCCGATCAACCCCGAAGCCTGGGCCTGGTACCACACCCATGTCGGCAAGGGGAAGCTGCCGATCGTCGACACGTTCTGGCAGACCGAGACCGGCGGCCACATGCTGACGCCCCTGCCGGGCGCGATCGCGACGAAACCCGGATCGGCGACGAAGCCGTTCTTCGGGGTGAGGCCGGTGGTGCTGGATGCCGCGTCCGGCGCGGTGCAGGAGGCTACGGAAACCGAAGGGGTCCTCTGCTTTGCCGACAGCTGGCCGGGGCAGATGCGGACGGTCTGGGGCGACCACAAGCGGTTCGAGGAGACCTATTTCAGCCAGTACAAGGGCTACTACTTCACCGGCGACGGCTGCCGCCGCGATGCGGATGGCGACTACTGGATCACCGGGCGGGTCGATGACGTGATCAACGTCAGCGGCCACCGGATGGGCACGGCCGAGGTGGAAAGCGCCCTTGTCGCGCATGAGGCGGTGGCCGAGGCGGCGGTCGTCGGCTACCCGCACGACATCAAGGGGCAGGGCATCTATGCCTATGTCACGCTGATGAAGGGAACCGAGCCGTCGGACGCCCTGCGCAAGGACCTTGAGGCCTTCGTGCGGACCGAAATCGGCCCGATCGCCAAGCCCGACCTCATCCAGTGGGCCCCCGGCCTGCCGAAGACCCGGTCGGGCAAGATCATGCGGCGCATTCTGAGGAAGATCGCCGAGAACGACTTTGGTGCCCTGGGCGATACCTCGACACTGGCCGATCCGTCGGTCGTGGACGATCTGATCGCGAACCGGATGAACCGGGGCTGAGGGCGCAGCGGAAACCCGGTCGCCGCGCTTGAGGAGGAGCGCAGGCGGTCCGGCAAGGGGAGGGAAAGCCCGCACAGGGCCCGACCTTCCGGCAGGGGCCGCCCGGAAAACCGGGCGGGGCAGGAGACGAGGCCCGCTTCGGCGGGCGGGACCAGACCAGACATCAAGGGGAAGCCCGACCATCGAGTCCGGGCCACAAGGAGGTATTGCATGGCTGACATCACCACGGACGTGCGCGATCGCTCGCGTCCCATGACCGGGGAGGAGAAGAAAGTCATTCTCGCCTCTTCGGCAGGCACCATCTTCGAATGGTATGACTTCTACCTTTACGGCTCGCTGGCCGCGATCATCGGCGCGCAGTTCTTCACGCCCTTCCCCGAGGCCACGCGGAACGTCTTCGCGCTTCTGGCCTTTGCGGCAGGCTTCATCGTGCGGCCCTTCGGCGCGCTGGTGTTCGGCATGCTCGGCGACATCGTCGGGCGCAAGTACACGTTCCTGATGACCATCGTCATCATGGGCCTTTCGACCTTCCTCGTCGGCCTACTGCCCAACTACTATGCCTGGGGCGTCGCGGCACCGATCATCCTGATCGCGCTGCGCATGCTGCAGGGTCTGGCGCTTGGCGGCGAATACGGCGGGGCGGCGGTCTATGTGGCCGAACATGCGCCCGCGAACCAGCGCGGCTACTTCACGTCCTTCATCCAGACCACGGCGACGCTGGGCCTTCTTCTGTCGCTGATCGTGATCCTGTCGGTGCAGGGCTACATCAACGGCAACTATCCCGAACAGCCGGTTCTGGACGCAGCCGGCGTGGCGCTGATGAATGCCGACGGTACCCCGCAGATGATGAAGGCCTTCAACGCCTGGGGCTGGCGCGTGCCGTTCCTCGGCTCGATCATCCTTCTCGCGATCTCGCTCTACATCCGGCTGCAGATGAACGAGAGCCCGGCCTTCAAGAAGATGAAGGAGGAAGGGGCTGCCTCCAAAGCCCCGCTGCGCGAAGCCTTCGGTCCGGGCAAGAATGCCCTGGTCCTTCTCATCGCGCCGATCCTGATGCTGGCGCTGGCCTTCTCGGGCGCTCTGACCGGGTCGCTGGCGATGTATGTCGGGATCGCCTTCGTGGTGATCGCGGTCATCTGGGGCTGGCTGAACGCCAAGATCGCGCTCATCGCCCTTCTGGGTCTGGTCGCGGGACAAGCGGTCGTCTGGTACACCGGGCAGTTCTACGCGCTGTTCTTCCTGCAGAACGTGATCAAGGTCGACAGCTTCTCGGCCAACGTCTTCGTGGCCTGGTCGCTGATCCTCGGCACCGGCGGGTTCATCTTCTTCGGCTCGCTCTCCGACAAGATCGGCCGCAAGCCGATCATCCTGGCCGGATGCCTGATCGCCGCTCTGACCTATCAGTTCGTGTTTCCGCTCCTGACCAAGACCGCGAACCCGATGCTGCACGCAGCACATCAGGTGCCGGTCGTCGTCACCGCCGACCCCGAGGACTGCTCGTTCCAGTTCAACCCGGTCGGCACGGCCAAGTTCACCAACTCCTGCGACATCACCAAATCGCTCTTGTCGCGGGCCTCGGTCAACTACGAGACGGTCGATGCCCCGGCGGGGACCGTTGCCTCGGTGAAAATCGGCGAGACGGAGATCCCGGCCTATGTGGGGTCGGCCAACACGGCCGCGGTGGCCGAGCTGACCGCCGCACTGGAAGCCGCCAAGGCCGGAACCGACCAGGCGGCAACCGATGCGGCCCAGGCCGCTCTGGATGCCGAGAAGGGCAAGCCGGCGGCCTTCACCAAGGCGGTGAACGACGCCATCGCGGCGGCGGGCTATCCCTTGGTCGCGGCGGACAACACCACGGTGGCGGTGGCCTCGAACTTCGTCGACATCTTCACCGCGCAGAAGCTGACCATCATCGCGATCCTGACCTATCTCATCATCCTGGTGACGATGGTCTATGGTCCGATTGCCGCCTTGCTGGTCGAACTGTTCCCGACCCGCATCCGCTACTCCGGCCTGTCCTTGCCCTACCACATCGGCAACGGCTGGTTCGGCGGCCTGATGCCCGCGACCGCCTTCGCGATCTCGGCGCAAACCGGGTCGGTCTATGGCGGGTTGTGGTACCCGATCGTCATCGCGGTGGTGACGGTGGTCATCGGCGTGCTTCTGGTGCCGAACGGGACGCACAAGAAGAACATCTTCGCCGACGACGCGCAGCGCTAGGTATTGCCGGTCCGGGCCGGGGCGGATGCCTCGGCCCGGACCACAATCACCCTGCGCCCCGACAAGCCCGGCCTCGGGCTTTTCCGGACGCAGACTGGCGGGCCTTGTCCCTTCGGGCCCGCCGCCTTTTTCCGGTCAGCCGCGAAGCCGCCGGACGATCCCGGCAAGCGCCAGCACGACCGCCAGGATGGTCGCGTTCGACACCAGCCCGGCCAGTACGGTCGTCGTCAGACCCGCCGGCCCTGCCCCTTGCGTCGAGGGCAGGATGACGGCCACGAAGACAACGCCCAAAGCCAGCGGAAGCAGGGTCCCGGTCGCGGTCCGGGTGCGGTACATCGTGACGACAAGGGCCACGATCAGCCCGATCCGGAACGGGTCCATCAGTTGGGACAGGACAAGATCGAGCATCGGACGGGTCTCCTTTGCGCAACCTTTCCTGATCCGTCCGGGCCGCGCAAGCCCCGGCAGACCATGCTTCCTCGTGCGACTTCGTCTTCTCGTCAGGGGGTCGCGAGGAGGGACGAAGTCACCGAGGAGCAGGTGCAAGGAAGGGATCGTCGGGATATGTCACGCCGACCAGATACAATCCCTGCGGCGGGCAGACCGGGCCACAGGCCGCGCGATCCCTTGCCTCCAGCGCGGCGCGGACGTCGCCCGGCGTCCAGGCCCCCGCTCCGACCCGTTCCAGCGTGCCGACGATGGACCGGACCTGATTGTGCAGGAAACTGCGGGCGGCAAGGTCGAAAAGGTACTCGGTCCCGCCGGGATAGGGCTGTTCCGAGATGTCGATCCGGTCCAGCGTCTTCACCGGGCTTTTCGCCTGACAGAGGGTGGAGCGGAAGGTGGTGAAATCGTGGGTCCCGATCAGCAGTGCCGCGCCTGCTCGCATGGCTGCGACATCCAGCGGGTTCAGCACCTGCCAGACCAGGCCCTTGTCATGCGTCACCGGGGCGCGGCGGGCGACAAGGCGGAATCTGTAGCGCCGTCCGATGGCGGAAAAGCGGGCATGGAAGTCGTCCGTGACGCGGGCGCAGGCAGTGACGGCCACCGGGTCGGGACGAAGATGCGCATTCAGGGCCGAGGCCAGACGGAACGGCTCCCAGTCGCGGGCAAGATCGGCATGGGCCACCTGCGCGGTGGCATGGACGCCCGCATCGGTGCGGCCTGCAGCGGCGAGGGTATGGGGGCCGGGTTCCAGCTTTCCCAGCGCCGCCTCGACCGCGCCTTGCACGGATGGCAGGTTGCTCGCCTGACGCTGCCAGCCCGCAAAGGGGCCGCCGTGGTATTCGATCTGCAGGGCATAGCGGGGCATGGTCCTTCCCTATACCGGATAGGACGGCTTGTGAATGCAGGTGGATCCCAGGTTAAAGAATGGTGAATGTCCACGGCCAAGCCATTGAAAAGGTTGGGCCAGTAAAGCTGCCCACGCGTGGGCACCCCATACCGAGGGTCTCGCAGTCTGCCCGCCTTCCAATCCCCTTCTCCCGCCCCTATCTTGACCCTCGCGCAGGAAAGGGACGGACCCGTGGCATTTTCCGGACTGACGGACGGCATCTCCCGCGGGATCGAAGGCGCGGGGGCGACCCTTTCCGAGACCTTTTTCGACACCACCCTCCGCCTTGGCGTGACCGGCCTGTCGCGGGCGGGCAAGACCGTCTTCATCACCGCGCTGGTCGCGAACCTTCTGAACCGGGGCCGGATGCCGCAACTGAAAGCGCAGGCGCAGGGCCGGATCGAGGCGGTCTATCTGCAGCCCCAGCCCGACCTCACGCTGCCCCGCTTCGACTACGAGACCCACCTCGCCGCCCTGACCGGCGACCAGCCGCGCTGGCCCGCCTCGACCCGGGCGATTTCCGAGCTCAGGCTGTCGTTCCGGGTCCGGCCCGGCGGGTGGCTCGCATCGTGGCGGGGACCGCAGACGCTGCATCTCGACATCGTGGACTATCCGGGCGAGTGGTTGCTGGACCTCGCCCTTCTCGACCAGAGCTATGACCAGTGGTCGGAAGGTGTCCTCGCCCGGCTGGAGAAGCGCGCCGAGGCCGCCGACTTCCTTGCCCTCGCGCGGGCCGAGGACGGTGCGCTTCGGCTGGATGAGGCCCGGGCGCGGCAGTTGGCCGAAACCTTCACCGCCTACCTGACCGCGGCCCGCGATCTGGGCCGGGTCGATGTGACGCCGGGCCGGTTCCTGTTGCCGGGCGATCTGGCCGGTTCGCCGGTCCTGACCTTCGCGCCCTTGCCGAAACCCGCCCTGACCCCCCGTGCCAGCCTCTGGAGCGAGTTGGAGCGGCGGTATGAGGCCTACAAGGCGCGCGTGGTCCGGCCGTTCTTTCGCGACCACTTTGCCAGGATTGACCGGCAGGTGGTGCAGGTCGATGTCCTGGAGGCGATCCATCGTGGCCCCCGTGCCGTCGAGGACCTGCGGCGGACGATGGCCGAGGTGCTGCAGGCGTTCCGGCCGGGGCGAAATTCCTGGCTGTCCGGCCTTTTCGGGGCGCATCGGGTGGAGCGCATCCTCTTTGCGGCCACCAAGGCCGACCATCTGCACCACGAACAGCACCCCGCCCTGGCCGGTATCACGGCGGCGCTTCTGGCCGAGGCGAAGTCCCGCGCCGATTACTCCGGGGCGCGGACGGAGGCGCTGTCCATGGCGAGCCTCCGGACCACGGTCGAGGACCGGGTGACGCGGGACGGCGAAAGCCTGCCTGCGGTCCGGGGCACGCTTCTGTCGACCGGCAAGCCGGTGCTGATGTACCCCGGTGCGCTGCCGACCAACCCCGCGCGGCTGTTGTCCCCGGCGCGCGAGGGGGCGGAGACCTGGCTTGACGCGGAGTATCACCAGATGAGCTTTGCCCCGGCGCGGCTGACCCTGAAACCGGGCGAGGGCCCGCCGCATATCCGGCTGGACCGCGCGGTGGAGTTCCTGATCGGAGACCGGTTGTGACCCGCCCGCCGAAGCCTTTCCTGCAGGAGATGGAGGAAGCTGCCGACCCCTCGGCCGCGCCGCCGGTGCCGGACATGCTGCCGGAGGGGCAGGCGATGCTTGCCGTGGCGGCGATGAGCCAGCGGCGGCGATCCGGCGTCTGGCGGTTTGCGGTCTGGACCTTCGGGGCACTGTTCAGCTTCGCGCTGTCGGTCGCGGCCCATGATTTCGTGACCGGCCTGATGGCCCGGAACGTGGTGCTGGGCTGGGCGGCCTTTGCGCTGGTGGCCCTTGCGGTGTTGGCCGGGCTGGTGCTGGCCCTGCGGGAATGGGGGGCCTTCCTGCGCCTCCGGCGGCTGGACGGGTTGCGGGAGCGGGCGCTTGGGGCGCGGTCTGCGGCGGACCTGAAGGCGGCGCGGCAGGTGGTCGCGGGCCTGACCGCGCTTTACGCCGCGCGGGGCGACACGGCCTGGGGCCGGGCGCGGCTGGCGGAGCGGGAGGCCGAGGTGATGGACGCCGATGCCCTTCTGGCTCTGGCGGAACGCGAACTGCTGGCCACGCTGGACGCCGAGGCACGGTTGGTGATCGAAGGTGCGGCGCGGCAGGTGGCGACGGTGACGGCGCTGGTGCCCCTGGCGCTGGCCGATGTCGCGACGGCGGCGGTGGCGAACCTGAGGATGATCCGGCGGATTGCGGAAATCTATGGCGGGCGGTCGGGGAGTTTCGGAAGTCTTGGTCTGCTGCGCCGGGTCTTCGGCTCGCTTGTCGCGGCGGGGGCGCTGGCCTTGACCGACGACATGATCGGCACGGTCGCGGGGGGCGGGGTCTTGTCGAAACTGTCGCGCCGGTTCGGCGAAGGCGTGGTGAACGGCGCACTGACGGCGCGGGTGGGGGTGGCGGCGATGGAGCTGTGCCGACCTTTGCCGTTCGTGGCGCTGGATCGACCGGCGGTGTCTTCGCTGGTGAGCCGGGCGCTGACGGGGCTCTGGTCGCGCGGGGAAGCTGCTCGTCGATGACTTCGTCACTCCTCGCGGGGGGCCACCGACGAGGAGACGAAGTCGAACGAGGAGGGCCAAGTCAGGGGGCCTGCCAGTCGATCCAGCGACCGTGGAAGTCGGAGCGACCCATCGGGATGGTCGTGCCGGCAGGCCAGAGCGTCAGCGTCAATGCGGCTCCGGGCCTGGCACCGTCGGCTTCCATCGACAGCCGGGCGACGGGACCGCGCTGACCAGCGGCCTGCATCGCGGCGAGCGCACGGGTCTGCGTGGCGGGCGGGAAGTACTGCCAGGCGACGGTGTGATAGACAAGGTGGAGGGCACCGGAGATCGGTGCGGCGAGGCGCGCTTCCAGCCAATCGGCGGCGTCGGCGCGATCGACCGGCGGGCGGGTCCGGGCAGCGAGGTCCAGCGCGATGCGGGTGCGGATGATGCGGTCGGGCTGGTCGGGCCAGAGGTAGGCGAGGAGGCGCAGCCGGTCGGTGATCGGGTCGAGCGGGTTCAGGTCCACGCCCCGGCGGTCAAGGATCGTCGGGCTGGCGCGGGGCGGCAGGGATCCGGTCCAGTCCGGGGTCAGGGTCAGCGCGGCATCAGCGGGGCCGAAGCACTGGTCACCGATGCAGAGGGCGTAGCGGTCCCACTGGAGGTTGAGGCCCGCGCTGGCCCCGAGTTCCGACAGGGCAACCGGCAGCCCCAGCCGCGCGGTCAGCCAGTGGGCGGCGGCGATCAGAGGGACGGAGCGGCGGACCACGTTCGTCTGGGGCGGCGATCTCAGCCAATCAAGGATCTGGCCCGGATAGGTCCGGATCGCGCGAAGCGCGGCCTCTGTCGGGTCGGCATCCTGTGCGGCATAGGCAGCGGCAAGTCCCTTGTCCTGTCCGGTCAGGACAAGCGCGTGCAGGCCACCGGCCAATCGCAGCGGTACCGAGTCCGCGTCCGACGAGGGATCACCCTTCCAGCCAAGCACCTGATCTGAAACCGGATCGCCGTAGGCGAGCTGGTCGGCAAGTCCAACCAGCAACCGTTCCATCAGGCGAGACCCCAGGGCTGCACATGCCGTGGCCTGATCGCGAAACGCCTGCCGGACGGCGGTCACCGGAACCGGTCCAACAGCCTTTGCATCGGAGATCGCGTGTCTTCGACGGGCCGGGGGCCGGGGGGCTCGGGCGTTTCCTTCGTCGTCGACGACCGGGGCGGCGCCGTGCGCAAGGCGACGGCATTCATGAACTTCTGCCCGTCGCCTTCGGCCAATGCCCCGGCCCCGTCCGAGATGCCGCGAAGGAGGTCGCCGAGCCAGTCGGCATCAGCCTTGGCGAAGTCGTGCAGGACATAGGCCGCGACGGCATCCTTCACGCCGGGGTGGCCGATGCCGAGGCGCACGCGGGCGTAGTCGTCGCCGAGGTGGCCGTGGATCGAGCGCAGGCCGTTGTGACCGGCGTGCCCTCCGCCCTGTTTCAGGCGCAGCTTTCCGGGGGCGAGGTCAAGCTCGTCATGGAAGACGGTGAGGTCGGCGAGCGGCAGCTTCCAGAAGGCGACGG
>JBIJDO010000069.1:0-10029 GCA_044344105.1 Tabrizicola sp. | reverse complement strand
GCGACACCGGCACCAGCCGCCTTGGCCCCAGCCTCAGCCCACCCTTCAGCCCCTCGGTGACGAGGTGCACTTCGCTGTCGCCGCCAAGGCCCGTCGTCCGCATCGCGACGGCTTCGACCATGGTCCGGAACCCGCCCACCCGCGCGCCCTCGGGGTCGATCTCGGGCAGGCCGTCCCGCAGGAGCGCCACATCCGTCGTCGTGCCGCCGATGTCCGAGACCAGCGCATCCGAGGCCTGGGTCAGCCAGCGCGCACCGACGATGCTGGCCGCCGGACCCGAGAGGATGGTCTCGATCGGTCGCTCGCGCACCATCGCCGCGCTGATCAGCGCGCCGTCCCCCCGCACCACCATCAGGGGTGCCGTGATCCCCACCGCAGCCAGGTGCCGCTCGCAGGCCGCGACCAGCCGGTCGATCATCCCGATCAGCCGGGCGTTCAGGACCGCGGTCAGCGCGCGTTTCGGCCCGTTCAGATTGGCGGACAGCTCATGACTGCAGGTCACCGGCCGCCCGGTGACACGGCGGATCAGGTCTCGCGCGGCGGTTTCATGCGCGGCATTGCGGGTCGCGAAGCGCGCGGCCACGGCAAAGCCCGACACCTCGTCGGCGACCCCGGAAACCTTCCGCTCCAGCGCCGCAAGGTCCAGCGCCGCCGCCTCGGTCCCGGCATGGGTATGCCCTCCCGGCAGTGACAGCACCGGATCGCCCTTCAGGGCCTCGGTCAGACCTCCGCGTCCGAGATCGCTTTCGTCAAAGCCGATGAAGACCAGAGCGACCCTTGCGCCTTGCCCTTCCACCAGCGCGTTTGTTGCCAGCGTGGTCGACAGCGACACAAGCGCCACGTCCGTCGCCGCGACCCCCGCTGCCGCAATCGCCGCGTCCACCGCCTGGCCGATGCCGACTGCAAGATCCTGGCGGCTGGTCAGGGCCTTGGCCTTGCCAAGCACGGTGTTGGCCGCCTCGTCCAGGATCACCGCATCGGTATAGGTGCCCCCGGTATCGACCCCCAGAAAATAGGCCATCTGCGCCCTGTGCCTTGTCCTGTTTTCGTCCAGCTAAGCCACGGCACGGCGGATGTCATCCCCACAAGCGACATCAGCGCCGTCGCCGACGGCGATGCGCCGGAGGCAGGTTCAGCATGGCCCGGTACTTCGCGACGGTCCGGCGGGCGATCGCCGCCCCGCCCTCGGTCAGCGCGGTGGCAAGGGCCTCGTCCGACAGGGGAGCATCCGGGTCCTCCGCGGCCACCAGGCGCGCAAGCCGGTCCCGCAGCGCGCCGGAGGCAGGCCCGCCCTCGCGCAGGGACCGGGTGAACAGCGACCGCAGCCACCAGGTGCCGCGCGGCGTATCGACGGCGGTGCCCGCGACAACCCGGCTGACCGTGCTTTCATGCAGACCAAGCGCCTCGGCCACTTCGGCCATGGTCATCGGCACCAGGGACCCCATGCCCGCGTCAAGTGCTGCAACCTGCCGCGTCAGGATTTCCTGGCCCAGGGACAAGAGGGTCGCATTCCGCCCCTCGACCATCCGGACCAGCGCCCGCGCCTCGGCCCGCCCCTTTGCCCTGCCTTCGGCAACCGTGACCGCCGGAAGCGCCGACCGGTTCAACGAGATCACCCAGCCCGACACCCCCTTTTCGGCGATCAGATCCGGCTCGCGAACCGGGGCGGCGAAAGTTTCGAACCCGGCACCGGGTTTCGGATCATAGCTGCGCAGGCGGCCGAGGCAGGTCCTGACCTCGGCGACCGACACCCCGGTCTCGCGGGCGAGGCGGTCGACCTCTCCCCGGGCCAGCAGATCAAGACGGTCCAGGACCCCGATCATCAGGGCATCGAGATCGCCTGCCTCGCTGGCCTGCAAGCGCAGGCACTCGGCCAGGTTCCGGGCGAATAGGCCGGTCGGCTCGGCCCGCGCCTGCAGCTTGGTCAGCACCTGTTCCACCGCAGCAGCCGTGACACCCAGTTCCGCCGCGATGGCCGGCAGGGATCGCCCCAGCCAGCCCGAGGGCTCCAACGCTTCGGCGAGCGCCAGCGCGATCTTCATCTCGACCGGATCAAGACGCAGGGCTTCGATCATGCCCAGCACCTGCGACACCAGGCTGGGGGCCGCGGCAGACTGTTCGGGCCGCTCCGCATCGGCACCGAAGGCGGATTTCCAGCGCGGCAGCCACTCCTGCATCGGCGTGCGGGTCAGGATGATCTGCGGGTTGTCGGCGGCCTGTTCCTCAAGATAGCGGCTGAGGCCCGCCGCATCGGCCCGAAGAATGCGGATCGAGGTCGCAAGCCCGGTGGTCAGCGCCATCCGCTGGGTTTGCTCGACCGAGATGCGGTTTCGGGATTTCATGCAGGACCCCCAGGTCGTGATGGTTCCCACGGACGGGGTCCTGCCGCAAGCCAGCGCAAAGAAAAACGGCGCCCCGGGGTGGGGGCGCCGTCCGATC
The DNA here is from genome assembly GCA_044344105.1 of Tabrizicola sp. Classification (GTDB taxonomy): domain Bacteria; phylum Pseudomonadota; class Alphaproteobacteria; order Rhodobacterales; family Rhodobacteraceae; genus Tabrizicola. The sequence continues at coordinate 7,590 of JBIJDO010000069.1, read as the reverse complement.
GCACTGGCCGGGTCTTCAGAAGCCCAGACCGGCGTATTTGTTCTTGAACTTCGACACGCGCCCGCCGGTGTCCAGAAGCTTGGCCTGCTGGCCCGTCCAGGCCGGATGCGCCAGGGGGTCGATGTCCAGCGACAGGGTGTCGCCATCCTTGCCCCAGGTGGACCGGGTGGCATAGGTCGACCCGTCGGTCATCTTGACGGTGATCGTGTGATAGTCGGGATGGGTATCGGCTTTCATCGTCCCGCTCCTTATTCGGCTTTGGCTTTGTAGGTGGCATCCTCGGCGATCCGGGCCGATTTGCCGCGACGCGAGCGCAGGTAGTACAGCTTGGCGCGACGCACCTTGCCGCGGCGCACCACCTCGATGCTGTCGATGTTGGTCGAATAGAGCGGGAACACCCGCTCCACGCCTTCGCCGAACGAGATCTTGCGGACGGTGAACGAGGCCGCGATGGTCGCGCCCCCCTTGCGGCCGATGCAGACGCCTTCGTAGGCCTGCACACGGCTGCGGGTGCCTTCGGTGACCTTGTAGCCGACGCGGATGGTGTCGCCGGCCTTGAAGTCCGGGATGGTCTTGCCAAGGGAAGCGATCTGCTCCGCCTCGATCTGCGCGATGAGGTTCATGCGCGGTTTCTCCAGTTTTGCCTGCGGTGGTTTCCGCAGAGATGATGCCGCGCCAGAGCTTCCGGTCTTCGCCCGGGTCCCTCCCGGATCACCAGGAAGCCCGCCAGAGGTGACGCCTGCTTTTTCATGACCGCACCCTTCACGACGACCCCGCAGAAGAAGGCGGGCAAGCAAAGGGAATCGGATCGGAAGGGCATGCGCCCCCAGACCGGCCGCGTATAGGGGAAGGTCGGGTGCCGGTCAAGTCGCAGGTCAGGGTCTCGGGACCGGTCAGCGCCCGCGCTTTTCCCACAGGTCCGGGCGGCGGGCACGGGTCAGCGCCTCGGCTTCGGCCCGGCGCCATTTCGCGATCTCGGCGTGGTTTCCCGATTGCAGGACAGCCGGAATGTCCCGACCTTCCCAGGTGGCAGGGCGGGTGTAGTGCGGATGTTCCAGAAGTCCGTCGGAAAAGCTTTCCTCTTCTGTCGAGGCCGCATTGCCAAGAACGCCGGGTATCAGCCGGACTGTTGCGTCCAGCAGGGCCTGCGCGGCGATCTCTCCCCCCGTCAGGACAAAGTCGCCCAGGGACACTTCCTCCACCTCATGGTGGTCCAGAACCCGCTGATCCACCCCCTCGAACCGGCCGCACAAGAGGGTCATTCCCTCGCCTGCAGCAAAGCGGCGGGCAGTGGCCTGCGCGAACGGATGTCCCCGTGGCGAAAGATAGACGACCGGCCATTGCCCACGGGAGACGGGTGTGCCTTCGCGGGCATGGCGCAGGGCCGCATCCACCACATCCGGCCGCAGGACCATGCCCGCGCCGCCGCCTGCCGGGGTGTCGTCGACATTGCGGTGCTTGCCGATGCCGAAAAGACGCAAGTCGATGGGGTCCAACCGCCACAGCCCGAAATCAAGGGCCTTTCCCGTCAGCGAAAGACCAAGCGTGCCGGGAAACGCCTCTGGAAACAGCGTGAGGACCTTGGCCGTCCACGCGCCCTTGACGCGGCGAGGCTCCTCCATCAGATCGCGCGGCTTCAGGCTGGCCTGGATCGACAGACGCCCGTGGCTTTTCGGTGGTTCGTTCGGACCCGACATCCGGCGGGCTTACCCTGAAAGCCGCGACCAGGAAAGACCCCGAGGTCAGGCGTGTCCGGCAACACGCGCGGCGGACCTGGCATCGGTCTTGGGCGCGTCGTCGCGAACGGGACCGGTGTCCAGAGCCTTCTCCACCGCCTTCGCAAGGGCGTTCAGCCCGTCGCGCAGGTCGTCCAGCAGATGGCGTGGCAGGTCCGAGGCGGCAGCCGGACCCGCCGCCAGCGCCGCGGCATCCCGCAATTCCTCCGGGGCAGGAAAGTCCGCGGCCCGGTCCGGAAATGCCGCGATCAGGGCAAGGGCCCGCGGCGCGTACATCCGCAGCAGGTCAGGGTCCTTTCCGGCAAAGGCCAAGGCAAGCGCCATGGCGTTCGGGACATGTCCGGGTGCGACCACCTCGGGCTCACTGATCCACAGGAGCAGACCCCGGCGCAGGGCCGGGGGGCTGCGCGCCGGCCGGTCCAGCCCCGCCGCCAGCGCGCGCAACCGGACCTCGGGATTGCTGACATCCAGGCTTTGAACGACGGCATTTGAAACATCGGCATCCTTGGCATTGTCCGGCAGGTTCAGCAGCGGGACGATCGCCGTACCGGCTTCGACCAGCGCCCGGGGCGCATGGGCCTCGGCCGCCTCGTCATCCAGGAAATAGCCCTGGTCCGCCGCCTCGCGGGCGTCCCAGAGCATCCGGCACAAGGGGATGGCCAGGAACGACAGGGTCAGCGGCACGTAGGGGCTGACCATCGGCAGAAAACCCGCGATGCCGCCGAAACCACGGCCGATCCCGAACAGGACCGCGACCAGCAGCACCTGCGACAGGACCTGGCTCAGCGCCGCCAGCCAGGCCTGCCCGGTCAGCCATTCATCCGGCGTCGCGGGCCATTGCTCGGGCCGCAGCACCATCAGCCAGACCACGAAGATCGCGACGAAAGCCGCGACCATTCCCCAGCCAAAGCCGCAGAGACCCGCCAGAAGCGGGCCGATGTAGAGAAGTGCGGTCGCTCCCCTCAGAAGGCGCATGCGGGTCAGCATGGTTCTCCCCTGCCGCGATGTCCCCTGGACGGGACCTTGCCGGTTACTCGGACTCTTCCGGCAGGTCGACGATCAGTCGTCTGCCGGCGAGGTCAACATTGGGCACGATTTCAGCGGTAAAGGGCAACAGAAGGGCCGATTTGTGACGCGGCGAAGATATTTCCAGAATGTCCCCGGCACCATGATTGTAGACGGCAGAGACCGTTCCAAGCAGCACTCCACCCGGATCGAATGCTGAAAGTCCAATCAGATCAGCATGATAGAACTCATCATCCGGCAACGCGGGAAGGCGGTTGCGGGACACGTACAGGCTGGTGCCGCGCAGTGCATCGGCGGCTTCCTTCGTCACAATTCCGAGGATTCTGGCCCCCAGCCCGCCGGACACCGGTCGCGTCAGGGTGATCTGGAACGTCCGGCTGCCATCTTCCGACATCAGCGGGCCGTAGCTGGCGATGTCGCTTGGTTCGGAACAGAAGGACTTGAGCCGCACCTCCCCCGCAACGCCGAAAGCCCCGGCAATCGCGCCGACACAGATGAGATCGGGTGCGGGCATGACCTTGATCCTGCGGGATAGAATGGGCGGCCCCGAAGACCGGAGCCGCCATGGGCCTGGGGATTACTCGGTCGCCGGTTCGGCAGCGCGGGCGGCCTTCTTCGCCGCGCGTTCCGCCATCGCCTTGCCGGGGGTGCCGGTCTTGGGATTGCTGCGGGCCGCTTTCGGGCGCGCACCGGCGGCTTCGAGGAATCGGGCAACGCGATCAGTGGGTTGTGCCCCCTGGCCCAGCCAGTGCTGCACGCGCTCCATGTTCATCACGACGCGCTTTTCGTCGTCCTTGGCGAGAAGCGGGTTGTAGGTCCCCAGCTTTTCCAGAAAGCGGCCGTCGCGCGGCATGCGGCTGTCGGTCGCGACGATGGAATAGAACGGGCGCTTCTTGGAACCGCCGCGCGCAAGACGGATTTTCATAGCCATAGTGTAGTCTCCTTGGTTTGGGTAAAACCGGGCAAGCCCCGGTTATTTCTGCAGTTTCTCGTGATGCCTGATGACTTCGCTGATGATGAAGGTCAGGAATTTCTTGGCGAGGTCGGGGTCAAGATCGGCCTCGGTCGCAAGCTGGTGCAGCCGCGCCATCTGCCGCGCCTCACGGTCGGGATCGCTGGGCGGAAGCCCGTGTTCGGCCTTGAGACGCCCCACGGCCTGCGTCTGCTTGAAGCGTTCGGCAAGCGTGTAGACCAGGATCGCGTCCAGCCGGTCGATGGCGTCGCGGTGGTCCTTCAGCAGTTCCGAAGCGCGGGTTGCGGCGTCCATCAATCCCCCCTTTTCGACGTCTGGAAAGCGTCTGGCTTCGGTATGGAAATCGTATGGCCGTGCGTATGGCCCGCACCTTGCGCAACGGGGCGGTGGACCCAGACCTGTGAGCCTTCGTGCAGACCGTCCTGCACCGCGCCCACCCGATGGGCGAGACGGACCGAAGCCGCGTTCCCGGGCGCGATGTAGCTGACGACGCGATCCATCCCAAGCTCGGTGAAGGCATGGGCGCGGGCGCCCTGCACGGCCTCGGTCGCATAGCCCCGGCCTTCGGCGGAGGGGCGGAAGAGATAGCCAAGCTCGGGCTCGGCATCGCCGGGTTCAAAGCCGAGGAGGACGAAGCCGAGGACCTCGCCGCCGTGTTTCGGTTCCACCGTCCAGGGACCGAGGCCGCGCAGAAGCCATGTGCCGCAAGAGGCAAGGAATTCGACGAAGGCGTCGTCCCGGTCGAAGGGTCCGCCCAGATACGGGGCGGCGGGGCCGGTCAGGATCCCGGCCCAGGCGGCGAAGTCGTCCAGCCGGGGCGCGCGCAGGCGCAGGCGGGCGGTCTCGATTTCCGGGAGCATGCCGGACAGCGTGGCCGCGAAGGCAGCGGCGGGGCCGGGGATGGCGATTTCGTGCGGGGCAGTCATGCGCGTGCCTCTGCGCCCGGATGGCGGTAGATGCCAAGATCGTGGTCCTTGAACCGGACTGACCGTTCCAGTTGCGCGCCCATCCGCAGGACAAGTGCCTTTGACCGGGCATTCGTCGGTTCAATGAAACTGAACAGGGGCGGCAGGTCCAACGGACCGTTGGCATGGGCGCGGGCGGCGGTCGCAGCCTCATACGCATAGCCTTTGCCGTCAAAGCCTTCGAACAGGAACCACGCGAGTTCTGGTTCGTCCCAGCCTTCATGGTCCAGCAGACCGATGCGTCCGATGGGCGTGTCGTCGTCGCGCAGGGCCGCAATCCACGACCCCCAACCGCGTTTTGCCCAGATTGCTGTCTGATGTGCCAGCCAGTCCGCGGCATCTTCGGCCGGGTAAGGCCCACCGATCCATTTCGCGCGGTCGCTGGCCAAGAAGGTAGCAAGCGGCGCGGCGTCACTGTCTTTCGGGCCGCGCAGGCGCAGACGGTCGGTCACAAGGACCGGGATCGTCAGGCTGATCTGGTGCGCTTGGGCTGGCATTACTTCTTCTTCATCAGCCCGCTGAGGCCCGCAGGCAGGGTGATCCCGCGCGGCAGGCCGCCCAGGCCGGGGGGCAGGCCGCCGCCCCCAAATCCACCCGGGCCACCCATGCCCTGTTGCATGCCCTTGGCGGCCTCGGCGAGTTGCTCGGGCGACATCTTCGACGGGTCGGGCATGCCGCCCTTGCCAAGGAACTGCTTGATCATGTTCTTCATCATGCCGCCCTTGCCCATCTTCTTCATCATGTCCGCCATCTGCTTGTGCTGTTTCAAGAGGCGGTTGAGATCGGCAACATCAAGGCCCGAACCGGCGGCGATGCGCTTCTTGCGGGAGGCGGCGAGGAGGTCAGGGTTCGCGCGTTCCTTCTTTGTCATCGAATTGATCAGCGCGATCTGGTGGTGGAGCATCTTGTCGTTGATGCCCGCAGCTTCCGCCTGGCCCGCCATCTTTCCCATGCCGGGCATCATGCCCATCAGGCCCTGCATGCCGCCCATCTTGAGCATCTGGTCCAGCTGCATCTTCAGGTCGTTCATGTTGAAAAGGCCCTTGGCGAACCGCTTGGCCATGCGTTCGGCCTGTTCCGCCTCGAAAGTTTCCTGAGCGCGTTCGACAAGGGCGACGATGTCGCCCATGCCAAGGATGCGACCGGCGACGCGTTCGGCCTCGAACACCTCGATGGCGTCCATCTTTTCGCCAAGGCCGACGAAACGGATCGGCTTGCCGGTGACGGCGCGCATGGAGAGAGCCGCGCCGCCGCGGCCGTCGCCGTCCATCCGGGTGAGGACGACGCCGGTGATGCCGACCTTGCCATCGAATTCGGTCGCGACGTTGACGGCGTCCTGGCCGGTCAGGCCGTCGACGACAAGGAGCGTCTCGCGCGGTTGGGCGATGTCGCGGACGGATTGCACCTCGTCCATCAGGACTTCGTCGATGTGGAGGCGTCCTGCGGTGTCGAGGAAGACGACGTCATAGCCGCCGAGGTTCGCTTGTGTCTTGGCGCGCCTGGCGATCTGGACGGCGGTTTCGCCTTTGACGATGGGGAGCGAGTCGACGCCGATCTGCGCGCCCAGGATCGCCAGCTGCTCCATCGCCGCCGGGCGGTTGGTGTCAAGCGAGGCGAGGAGAACGCGCTTGCCCTGCTTGTCCTTCAGCCGCTTGGCCAGCTTGGCGGTGGTGGTGGTCTTCCCCGACCCCTGCAGACCGACCATCAGGATGACGCTTGGCGGGTTGTCGATCTTCAGGGCATCGGCGGGGCCGTCCCCGGCCAGCACGCGGATCAGCTCGTCATGGACGATCTTCACCACCATCTGGCCGGGGGTGATCGACTTGGTAACGGCCGCTCCAGTGGCCTTTTCCGTCACGCGCCTGATGAAGTCGCGGGCGACGGGAAGGGAGACGTCAGCCTCCAGAAGGGCCACGCGAACTTCGCGCAGCGCGGTGACGACATCGGCCTCGGTCAGCGCACCGGCTTTGGTCAGGCGGTCGAAGACGCCGCCAAGGCGTTCTGACAGGCTTTCGAACATCGCGTCACCCCTTTGCGTTTGCCCCGATATGGGGCGGCGAACCCCTGGCGCAAAGCGGAAGCGCACCCGTGGGCGCAGACGCGCTGACGGATGGCGATCCCGGGCATGCGCCACAGGGACCGGAAGCCTCATGCCTCCGGGGAATTGCGGGGCGGATACGCCGTGACCGGGATCAAGTCAAGCAGGTTGGGACGGAGCGACCGGAGTTGCGGTCACCGGCACCAGGTCGTCCAGCGACCTGATCGCCGCACAGCGCGCGATCAGGCCGTCCAGCGTCTCGCGGTCGAGGAACGGGAAGTTCAGCGCAAGTTCACGCTCGACCTCGTTCATGTGGCGACCGGACCGGCGGCCGGCGCGCTCGTTCTGGAGGGCCGACAGGATGCGGTCCTGATTGGCCAGCGTGTCATTCTCGAAATGCTGCGTGCGGATATGCGAGGTGAAGCTCGGGTCCGAAACCACCGGCCAGCGCGTCCAGACATTGGCATGCATCATCTGGTAGGGATTCTTGAGAAAGTTGTTGCCGTTGACCGTGGCAAGACCGATGGCCGTCAGAAAACGCTGATGCAGCATGGATACGCCCGTCGGCGTCTCGGACCGCTGCGGAAACAGGAAGATGCCCGAAGGGAAGGTCACATGGGTCGATGGCGGCAGGCCATGCGTGACCTTGCGCAGCCGGGCGATATAGCTGCAGGCAAGCGCGTCGTCATCGTCGAGCCGGAAATGGACGGAGGCCTCGCGCGCCCGGACGCCCGCCGCCTCGATGATGAACTTGCCGAAGGCATGGTCGCTTCTGCGATGCTCCGAGAATTCCACCACCGCGCCGGGCAGGCGGGCGGCCAGGGCGACGAGCCGCTGCTTGAACCGGTCGGG
>JBIJDO010000435.1:0-2762 GCA_044344105.1 Tabrizicola sp. | reverse complement strand
CCCGACGGATAGGGAAACATCTCCAGCACGTAGTATTTCGGCCTCAGCGGATCGCGACGCGCCGTGAACGTCCCCTCCGCCTCCCAGGCGGCCTGCCATCTGGGTTCGATCACCGAAGGGTCATAGCGCGACATCAGGGGCCTCATGCAACAGTCCGCGCGGAATTACACATGCGCTTCGGGAAAGGTCCACCCCTTCCCGGACCAAAGCCCTGTCGGAACGCTCAAAGCCTGCTGTCGCGCACTCGCAACTGCCGCGCGCGGGTCAGGATCGCATCCTCGACCGCCCGCACCGTCTCGGGCGCGACCGACCCGCCGCCCTGCCCCTGCAGCGCCACCTTCAGGCTGCGCGCATCAAGCGCCGGGTCCTGCACATAGATCGTCGCGCGGTATGCCCGGCCCCCGCCGGGGGGACGCCCGTAGCCCGTCACGATCACCCCGGTGAACGGGTCGACCGATTCGATGGGCAGGAAGTTCAGCACCTCAAGCGAGGCCTGCCAGATGTACTTGTTGACCTCGACCGTGGTGTTCGGATCGTCGGACTTGCCGAACAGTTCCGCCAGCGATGTCCTGCTCTCGATGGTGCTCTTGCCGTCCCGCCGGTCAGCCGCCGCCTTGTCGCGCTCGGCATCGCGCGTGGCACGCTCTTCGGGGCTGATCGACGATCTGCCGCCGAAAAGGCCGCCGTCGCCGCGCCCGAAAACGCCGCATGAGGCAAGCGAAAGGACCAGACCTGCTGCAAGTGCCGCGCGTATCAGTCGATGCAAGATCATCCGGCCATCCTTCGAACCCCTGCGCGCTGTCTAACCCGGCGTCCGTGGCCTGCCAAGGTCTTTCGTCTGACCATCTGCGCAGGTCCGCCACGCCATCGCGCGTGCCGCGCTCCGACCTGTGGCTTTGCTGCACCAATCCTGTACCGATTTCCCGTCGCCTGTCTGCAGCCGTTGCAATCCGGGGCGGCAGAGGTGAAAAACCGTCCATTCCCCTGCGGATTCCCCTGCGGCGGGCTTACCTTGAAGAAAGAGGGAAAAACATGAAAAAGGTTCTCTGGGCCTCGACCGCTCTGTTCGGCCTCGCTGGCATGGCCGCAGCCGAAGTCACGATCAGCGGCTCGGGCCGGTTCGGTCTTGTTTACTTCGATGTCGCCGGGGTCAGCGACACGGCTCTGTCGTACCGCTTGCGTTTCAACATCGACGCTTCGACCGAGACGGACTCGGGCATCAAGTTCGGTGGCCGGATCCGCATGCAGTACGTCAATGGCCAGACGCAGGACGACACCGCTGAGGGTGGTGCCGAACTGAACGCCGCGATGCTCTACGCCGAAACGGCTGGCTTCCGCTTCGAAATCGGCAACACCAACACCGCGTTCGACTCGCTGGCCACCCTGTACAATGCGGAACTCGGCTTCATCTCGTCGACCACCGGCTCGTACTCGCTGTTCAGCTACGATTCGTACAACTCGGGTCCGTTTGCTCCCGGTCAGGCAGACCGTGTCGGCCTGTTCGCCAGCTACAGCGTCGGCGACCTGGTCGCCCGCGTGTCGTACATCGACTACGACCAGAACTCTTCTGCCGACGCGGAAGAAACCGGCATCTCGGTGGACTACAACGGCGGTGCCTACAAGCTCGGCTTCGGCTACGTGACGGATGCGGCCGGCATTGTCGGCTACGACGTCTACGCGCTGCTCGGTGAATATGCTCTGAACGATATGACCAATGTCGGTCTGCAGATCATCGGCGAAGACGGGTTGGAGAACGACACCACCGTGACGCTCTACGGCAACACCAAGCTGGCAGGCGGCATCGGTCTTGGCGCCTTCATCTCGGGTGTCGACTCGGATGTGGCCTATGCCAACGACTACGCGGTCGGCCTCGGTGCCAACTACGACATCGGCGGCGCGACCATTGCCGGTACCATCCAGCAGGGCTTCGACGACCAGACCTACGCCGACTTCGGTGTGAACTTCTCGTTCTGATCCTTCGGGACCAGGACGACGGAAAGAGCGGGCTCTGCCCGCTCTTTTCTTTTTGGCCCAGGCCGTTAGGCTGCCCGCAGGATGGGGGCGGTCATGGCGCTGGCAGATATTCAGGCACGGGTGCGGGACGCGGAGCGGGCCGCAGGCCGGGCCACGGGCTCGGTGACGCTGATCGCCGTCTCCAAGGTGCAACCCCCGGATCGCGTGCTGGCCGTGCTGGGCCAGGGCCACCGGTGCTTCGGCGAAAACTACGTGCAGGAGGCGGCGGGCAAATGGCCCGGCTGGCGCGACCGGTTCGGCCCGCTGGACCTGCACATGATCGGCCCGCTGCAATCGAACAAGGCAAAACTCGCGGTCGATCTCTTCGATGCGATCCACACGCTCGACCGGCCCTCGCTGGCCGAAAAGCTGGCCGGTCTCCTGCAGGCGCGGGGGGCGCTGCCGCAGCTTTTCGTGCAGGTGAACACCGGGGCCGAGCCGCAGAAGGCCGGAGTCCTGCCCGGCGATCTCACCGGCTTCCTGCGCGACTGCCGCGCGATGGACCTCTCGCCCCATGGCCTGATGTGCATCCCCCCGGAAGATGAGGACGCCCGTCCCCACTTTGCGCTTTTGGCCAGGATGGCCGCCGACCATGGGCTCACGGGCCTGTCGATGGGGATGAGCAGCGACTTCGAGGCGGCGATCGCCCATGGTGCCACCCATGTCCGCGTCGGCAGCGCCATCTTCGGCGCGCGGGCCGATCCCGCCTGATCCCGCCGCCCGCCCAGGGCGCCTCCCCTCCCCCGCCG
>JBIJDO010000434.1:0-2764 GCA_044344105.1 Tabrizicola sp. | reverse complement strand
ATGCGCCCGGTGGGTTTCCGCTATGGCGTCAAGCACCTCCGGCCCAAGCGCAACACCTGCGGCCCCGATATTGGTGCGCAACTGGTCCAGCGTCGTCGCCCCGATGATCGGAATCGTCCGGAACGGCCGCGACCGGCAGAAGGCGATGGCCATCTGGCAGGGGTCAAGCCCGTGGCGCGCGGCGATGCCCAGATAGGCCGCGACGGCGGGAAAGACCCTGGGGGTGATCCGGCCGCCAAGGTCGGGCGTGTGGACGCGCCGGGTCCGTTCCGGCGTCACGTCGCCCGCGTATTTGCCCGACAGAAGGCCGACGGCCAGCGGCGAGAAGGCCAGAAGCGGCATGTCCTCGATCAGGCTGAACTCGGCCCAGTCGGTGTCGAACTGGCGGCAGAGAAGGCTGTATTCGTTCTGCACCGTGGCCATGCGCGGCAGGCCCAGCGTGTCGGCCAGATGCAGCCAGCGCGCGGCCCCCCAGACGCTTTCGTTGGACAGGCCGATCGCGCGGACCTTGCCTTCCGCGATCAGCGCCTGCGCCGTGGTCAGGACATCGGTCATATGCGTGGTTTCCGCGGCCTTGTCCGTCCCGGTCGGGGCATAGGACCAGGCCTGACGGAAGTGATAGCTGCCCCGGTTCGGCCAGTGCAGCTGATAAAGGTCGACATAGTCGGTCCGCATCCGCTTCAGGCTCGCTTCAAGCGCGGCGCGCAGGGTTGCCCCGCTGACCGGCTCGCCCGGCCGGACCATGCCGCCCTTGCCGGTGACCTTGGTTGCCAGCTGCAGCCGGTCCCGGCCCTTGCGTGATTGAAGCCAGGTGCCGATGATCGCTTCGGTGCGGCCGACGGTTTCGACCCGGACGGGGTTGGTCGGATACATCTCGGCGGTGTCCCAGAAGGTCACGCCTTCGCCCAGTGCGAGGTCAGCCTGGGCATGGCCCTCACTTTCCGTGTTGTGGCTGCCCCAGGTCATCGTGCCAAGGCACAGCTCCGAGACCACAAGACCGGTCTTTCCAAGCGTCAGGGTGTTCATCACAGGCTCCTTCTTCAAGGCGCAAAGCTAGGCCGGATCCACGGCAGGGCAAAGGGTCACGCTTGAGAACATTTCAGGAACACGATAGCTTTCCAGCATGAGTCTGCCAATCCAGCACCACCGGGGCCGCGCCGCCCACCCGCCGCAACCCCTTGCGGGCGATCTGACCCTGCAGCGGGGCCGGATGCATGAGCTGTGCGGGCCATCGCGCCTGATGCTGGCCGCCCGGATCATGGCCAGGACCCGGGGGCCGGTGGTCTGGATCCGCCCCGGCTGGGGGACCGAACGGCTGAATGCCGCAGGCCTGCAGCCGCTCGCCGATCCCGCCCGGCTGATCCTGGTCGAAGCCGACCGCGACGAGGGGCTCCTCTGGGCGGCGGAAGAGGCGCTGCGGTCGGGGGCCGCCTCTCTGGTCTTGGCCGAGCTTCCGGCCCCTCCGGCCCTGACCCCGATCCGCCGCCTGCATCTTGCCGCCGAAGCCGGAGCCGCCGCCGCCCGGCAGGGCGGGCGGATCGCGCCGCTGGGGCTGGCGCTTCTGCCGGGGACCGGGGGGGCGCAGGGCGTGGAAAGCCGCTGGCACATGGCCCCGGCCCCCAGCCGGTCGCTCCTGTGGTCCGAGGAGGAGGCCTGGACGCTGACCCGGCTCCGCGCCCGGCTTCTGCCCCCCGCCGCCTGGACCCTGCGCTGCAGGACCGGCGCGGCAGAGGCGCTGGAGCCGGTGCCGCCGCACGACCCGGAACGCCCGCCGCAAGCGGAAAACGGCCCCCGCACGGCAGGGTGATTTTGCGCATCGCGCTGGCCATGCTAACTTGACTGCAAAGGGAGATCATCGATGCGCCGGACCGCAGCCTTCGCCCTTTTCCTGCTTTTCGCCGCACCGGTCGCCGATGCCGCCGTGGTCGAATATCAGCTGGACCCCCGTGCATCGACCGTGGCCTTCGAGACCGATTTCGGCCCCGACCTGATCACCGGCTCGATCCCGCTGGAGACGGCCAACCTGAGCCTCGACTTCGACAATGTCCGCAACTGCACCGTCGAGGTCGCGCTGGACGTCACCGGCGCAAGGGCAAGTTTCCCCTTTGCGGCACAGGCGCTGAAAGGCCCGAAAGTCCTGGATGCAAAGGCCTACCCCCGGATGACCTTTGCCTCGACGGCGGTCCGTCAGGCGGGCGAGGCTGCGGATGTCACCGGCAACCTCACCATCCGCGGCGTGACCCGCATCGTCACGCTCAAGGCCCGGCTCTTCCGCCCCCAGGGCAGCGCGGCCGACGATTACAGCCACCTGACCGTCCAGCTGACCGGTCAGGTCAACCGCAGCGATTTCGGGGCGACCGGCTGGTCCGACATGGTCGGCGACGAAGTGCGCATCACCATCACCGCCCGCATCGACGCCAAGGGCTGATCCGTGGCGCTGCGCAACGGCCCGGAAGAGTACGGCCTTGTCACCCGACTGATCCACTGGACGACCATGCTGCTTGTCGTCGGCCAGCTTGCCCTGGGCCTGCGCATCGTCGACATGCAGCCCGGCCTCGACAACCTCTGGCTTTACGGCCTGCACAAGACGACGGGCTTTCTGCTGCTCGCGCTGATTGTCGCCCGCATCGTCTGGCATGTCGCCAGCCCGCCACCCCATCCGATCGGGGCGCGCGGTGCCGCCTACTGGGCCGCGCGCCCCGCGCCTTGGGGCTTCTACATCCTCCTTGTCGCGATTCCCCTGACCGGCTGGGCCGGCAGTTCC
>JBIJDO010000329.1:0-3783 GCA_044344105.1 Tabrizicola sp. | reverse complement strand
CGGAGGGGATGCTCCCGCTGAACCAGATTCTTTCGGGTGACTGTATCGAGGCGATGAACGCGCTTCCGGCAGGCTCGGTCGATCTGATCTTCGCCGATCCTCCCTACAACCTGCAGCTTCGTGGCGACCTGCACCGGCCGGACAACTCCAAGGTCGACGCGGTGGATGACCACTGGGACCAGTTCGCCAGCTTCGCTACATACGATGCCTTCACGAAAGACTGGCTGGCGGCAGCGAAGCGTTTGCTAAAGCCGAACGGGGCGATCTGGGTGATCGGCAGCTATCACAACGTGTTCCGGCTGGGGGCCGAGTTGCAGAACCAGGGCTTCTGGCTTCTGAACGACGTGGTCTGGCGCAAGTCGAACCCGATGCCGAACTTCAGGGGCAAGCGGCTGACCAACGCGCATGAGACGCTGATCTGGGCGTCGCGGGACGAGGCGGCAAAGTATACCTTCAACTACGAGGCGCTGAAGGCCCTGAACGATGGTATCCAGATGCGGTCGGACTGGGTGATCCCGCTCTGCACCGGGCACGAGCGGCTGAAGGACGAGAACGGCGACAAGGCGCATCCGACCCAGAAGCCGGAGGCTCTGCTTCACCGGGTGATCGTGGCGACCACCAATCCGGGCGACGTGGTGCTGGACCCGTTCTTCGGCACCGGGACCACGGGGGCGGTGGCCAAGATGCTCGGTCGCGACTTCATCGGGATCGAGCGGGAGGAGGCCTATCGCCGCGCCGCCGCCGCCCGGATCGCGCGGGTGCGGCGATTCGACGCCTCGGCGCTGGAGGTGTCGGGGTCCAAGCGGGCCGAGCCGCGGGTGCCGTTCGGCCAGGTGGTCGAACGCGGCATGCTGCGGCCGGGCGAGGAGCTGTTCAGCCTTGGCAACCGTCACATGGCCAAGGTCCGCGCCGACGGGACGCTGATCGGGAACGACGTCAAGGGCAGCATCCATCAGGTGGGGGCCGCTCTGGAGGGTGCGCCAAGCTGCAACGGCTGGACCTACTGGCACTTCCGGCGTGATGGCAAGATGGTCCCGATCGACATCCTGCGCCAGCAGATCCGGGCCGAGATGGAGGCCGACGGCACGAGGCCGCACTGACATTCGAACACGCCTGTCTCCGGGACCGCCTCGGAGACACCTTTGCCCCGCCGTGATGTCACGGCGGGGTTTTTTCGTCGCTCAGGGCTGCCGCTGGAAATAGAGGAACCGGTCAGACGTCGCGACTTGGTCGTAATTCGCGAACACCGGGGCCCAGTCCGGGTCCTCTGCCATGAAACCAAGCCAGTCAAACCCCGGCCGGTCGAAGTAGCCCGAGCTGCGGTCGACGATCAGCAGCCCGGGCCGCGCCTTTGCAATGTCGGCAATGTTGTCGCTGCGGTTGCGGGCCGCGATGCCGCGCAGCCGGTCACAGGTCGCAGCTTCGGCCTTGCAGTCCAGTCTGTCCAGCCGGTTGATCGCGCCCGGCACCAGCCAGTTGGCAGGATAGCGGCTGACCCAGTTCGTATCGAGCGCGATGGCGACCGGGGGGCCGGTGTAGACATGGCTGCTGAGCGTCATCACGCCGTCGATCCGACCAAGATTGCTCACAGTTCCGGTGATCTCGGGTATTGCCGCGTTTCGGTAAAAGCCCTGCTGCACTCCACCCAGCGCCAGCCCGACAGCCGCGATTCCCGCAGCAACGACTGCGGCTTTCGGTGCACCGTACTGCAGAAGCACCAGCAGGCAGGCAATCATGCCAAAGGCAACGAAGGGCACCTTGTGATAGCTGAACCCGGTGCCCTGCAGAAAGTAAGAAGTGAGACCCCCGAGGGACAGGGCGACAAACACCGTGACGGAGCGCGTCATCGCCTGGCTGCGAACGGCCACTGACGTGAACAGGACCATCAGCCCCAGTGCTGTACCAATCCCGGACAGGACCTCGGCCAAGGGTTTTCCATAGGCACCGTAGACTTCCACACCGTAGCGCACAATTTCGGAAAGGTAGGTCGGATGCAGGATGCGGACGAAAGCGATGTAGGCAAGGCCGACGGCAAGGAACACAAGGTTGGCGGGTGAGAGAACCGGCCGAAGCGACCTTGTCTGCAGGACGTTCAGGACGGTCACGGCCAAAGGCAGCACGACAAAATAGGGTTTCAGGCACATGCCTACTGCGGCAAAGCCCGCAGCCCTGATCTGCTGTCCGATGGAGCCGCCTTCCGCCGAGGCTTCGCGGAAGGCCCAGGGAAGAAGGCAAAGCACCAGAACCTGCTCGCGTTGTCCGACACCGTTCAGCGAAGAGAGAACCACCGCCGCGCCAGCCCCGAGGAGGAGGAGCGCCAACCTGCCGGGCGGAAAGTCGAAGCCGGAGCCAAGGATCGCGCCGCACCACGCGAGCGAGACAAGACACAACAGGGCGACCGCCAGGTACTGCCCGTTCGTGTCGCTGACGCCGAAAAGATCCGCAAGCATCAGCGAAGGCACCGTCAGGTAGAAGGCCAGTGGCGGGTTGACCTCGATGAGGTCGGTGTAAAGCCCGGCCCCACCCAGCCAGTTCCGGGTGGCGATCAGGAACCAGGCGATGTCGTGGTTGATCGGGCGATCCCAGAAGACCACAAGGACGGCGATGGCCACCGCGAGCCCGACCGCCGCACCGATTGCAAGGCCATTGCCCAGGACGGGAAAACCAGAGCGCGGGGCAGGCGTGTCGCACATCATGTCAGGGCCTCCTGGCCACGGCGACCAGCGACAGGCCGAACGGCAGCCGGAAGCGGCCGATGAGATGCCGCTCCAGTCCGAAAACGCGCGTCAGGAGGGCGTTCACCGTCGGTCCGGGCATCCTGTCGTCCGGTTCCTTGCTGCCCGTCATGTTCTTCACCAGACGGGACAGTGCGGCAAGCGGGAACAGGAAGGCGTTGAAATGGCTGAGATAGACGACTTCCAGCCCGGCATCCTGCAGCGCCCGTTCCAGCGACGCCCGGGTGTAGCGCCGGAAATGATGGTTGCGCACATCGTGCTCGGACCAGAGGAACGGGCAGGCGGGCACGGTGATCAAGAGGCGTCCGCCATCGGCCAGCCGGTCCGCCAAGGCCGTCAGCGCGCGGCTGTCCGCCTCGACATGTTCCAGAACGTCGAAAATCCCGATCATATCATAGCGCTGCGGCGCGAAGGGGATTGTGTCCGGCAGGGCACCGAAGGCGACGTCGAGGCCGGACTTCGCAGCCGCCTGCGCGCGGGCCACATCATCGAACTCGAACGCCTGCAGACGTCCGAATTCCCCCAGCATCGAAAGGTTGCCGCCGCTGCCGCACCCGGCCTCCAGCAGGATCGGTGCGGGTGTCGGGGGCAGGAAGCGGTGGATCAGGGTCGCGATGATCCGGCGACGGGCGACGAACCACCAGTGCTGCGTCTCGAGCGCGTTCATCCGCTCGTATACTTTCCGGTCCATTGCGGCCCTCGCCTGCCCTTCGGAGCGGACCTAGCGTTTCTGAAAGGGCAAAAGTATGGCGTGCGGCGGGTGATTGGAAGGAAACTGGCGTCAGACGACCCCCGATCTGCCCGGACCATCCAGCCAGTCGAGCAGAAGCCGCAGGGGACGACCGGGCAGGCGGCCTTTCGGCCAGACGAGGTGATACCCGGCCTCAAGGGCTTCTCCCGCTTCGCCTGCGGCCACCAGACGGCCGCGCCGATGCTCGGCTTCGAACAGGAACGAGGGCAACAGGGCCAGCCCGAAGCCCAGCGCCGCAGCTTCGGCCATATGGGCAAACTGGTCGAAGAGCATGCCGTGCAGCCGACCGGTTGCGAC
>JBIJDO010000011.1:0-18082 GCA_044344105.1 Tabrizicola sp. | reverse complement strand
TGCGCTGCACGAACCAGTCTTCCCAGGCGCCCGGACGGCTTTCCAGATGCAGAAGCGGGTGGGCCAGCAGCGCCTCGGGCGAAAGCTGCCCATCGGGCAGAAGCACAGGCGCACCGGCCGGGATCACCCGCTCGCGCATCAGTTCCAGATGCTCCACGCCCTGCCAGTCCTGCAGCCCGAAATGCACCGCCGCATCGAACGCCTCGCGCGCAAAGTCGAACGGGGCCAGCCGCGTCGACAGGTTGACCACCACTTCGGGATGGGCGTCGGAGAACCGCTTCAGCCGGGGCAAGAGCCAATGCGTGCCGAAAGTCGGCAGGACCGCGAGGTTCAGGCTCATCCGCGCGCCCGCCGCCCGGATCTTCAGGCTGGCGCGGGCCAGGTCCTGCAGATAGCCCCGCGCCGTGGCGGCATAGTCCTTTCCCGCCGGGGTCAGGCTCAGCGCACGCCCCGCCCGGTCAAAGAGCGGCACACCGATCTGCTCTTCCAGGTGTTTCAACTGGCGCGAGATCGCGGAATGGGTCAGGGACAGCTCGCCCGCCGCCAGCGTGGCCGAGCCAAGCCGTTCCACCGCCTCCAGCGCCAGAAGCGAACTGACGGAAGGGAGAAAGCGACGCGGGGCGATCATATGCCGAAACCTCACAGAACAGCGATCATTTGTCGGTTCTACTGGAGTTTTACTTCAGTTACACTGCATTCCTGCGACCCGGTTCCAGAATGACAGTCCCAACCCATCCGCCTCACTCCACACCGGCCAACCCCTCTTGCGCCACAGGCTTGGGCTGATCCATGGATCGTTGCGAGATCGTCCACGAGAACTTCCTGCGCCGGGTGGCGGCAAGGGATCTGCCTGCGGGCAAGGCACCCTCGGGACCGCTGTCACCGGACCTGGCCATCCAGGCCTTCCGGGCGGCCTGCCTGACGCGGGCGCTTGACCGGCAAAGCCGTGTCATGCAGCGCGCCGGGCAGGGCTTTTATACCATAGGGTCCTCGGGGCACGAGGCGATGGCTGCCGTGGCGCTGGCGCTGAGGCCCAACGACATGGCCTTCCTGCACTACCGGGACGCGGCGTTCCAGATCGCCCGCGCCGGGCAGGTACCGGGCGAGACGCCGCTTTGGGACATGCTTCTGTCCTTTGCCTCGTCGAAGGAAGACCCGATCTCTGGCGGGCGGCACAAGGTTCTGGGCTCGTGCCGGCTGATGATCCCGCCGCAGACCTCGACCATCGCCAGCCATCTGCCGAAAGCGGTGGGCGCGGCCTATTCCATCGGGGCTGCGCGGCGGCACCGGCCCGAACATGCGATCCTGCCCGACGACGGGCTGGTGTTGTGCAGTTTCGGCGATGCTTCGGTCAACCATTCCACCGCTCAGGGGGCGTTCAACACCGCGCAGTGGACGTCGTACCAGTCGGTGCCCCTGCCCCTGTTGTTCGTCTGCGAGGACAACGGCATCGGCATCTCGACCAAGACCCCGAAAGGCTGGGTCGAGGCAACGTTCCGCGCGCGTCCGGGGCTGGCCTATTTCAAGGCCGACGGCCTGGACCTTTACGAGACCTACCGGGTCGCAGCGGACGCGGCGGACCATGTCCGGACCCGCAGGAAGCCCGCTTTCCTGCATTTGCGCACCATCCGGCTTTACGGCCATGCCGGGGCGGATGTGCCGACGACCTATCTCGCGCGCGATGAGGTGGAGGCCGAGGAAGCGAACGATCCCCTTCTCCATGCCGTGCGGCTTCTGGATCAGGCCGGGGTGCTGCGCCCGGATGACGCGCTGGAGGTCTACCGGCAGACCTGCGCGCGGGTGGAGCGGGTCGCGGCGGAGGCGGTCACCCGGCCCCGGCTGAAGACCGCGACCGAGGTGATGGCGGCGCTGATCCCGCCGAAGCGCGCCTGCAGGCCGACCAATGGCCCAAGCCCGGAGGCGCGGGCGGCGGCGTTCGGGGCGGACCTCAAGGCGATGGCCGACCCGCAGCCGATGTCGCGCCTGCTCAACTGGGCGCTGACCGACCTGATGCTCACCCACCGCGAGATCGTGATGATGGGCGAGGATATCGGCCGCAAGGGCGGGGTCTATGGCGTCACGCAGAAGCTGCACGCCCGCTTTGGCCCCGACCGGATGATCGACACGCTTCTGGACGAACAGTCGATCCTTGGCCTGGCCATCGGGATGGCGCAGAACGGCTTCCTGCCGCTGCCCGAGATCCAGTTCCTCGCCTATCTGCACAATGCCGAGGACCAGATCCGGGGCGAGGCGGCGACGCTGCCGTTCTTCAGCCAGGGGGCTTTCAGCAACCCGATGGTGCTGCGGATCGCGGGCCTTGGCTACCAGAAGGGCTTTGGCGGGCATTTCCACAACGACAATTCGGTCGCCGTCCTGCGCGACATTCCGGGGCTGATCCTCGCGGTGCCTTCGAACGGAGCGGACGCTGCGCGGATGCTGCGCGAATGCGTGCGGCTGGCCCGGGAAGAGCAGAGGGTCGTGGTGTTCCTGGAACCCATCGCGCTTTACCCGATGCGCGACCTGCATGCCGAGAAGGACGGGCTTTGGCTTTGCCGCTACCCCGACCCGTCCGAGCGGATCGCCTCTGGCGAGGTCGGCGTGACCGGGTCCGGGACCGACCTTGCCATCGTCACCTTTGGCAACGGGGTGTACCTGTCCAGCCAGGCGCTGCCAAAGATCGAGGCGGCGGGCATCAAGGCCCGTATCGTCGATATGCGCTGGCTTTCTCCCCTGCCGAAAGCGGCGCTGACGGCGGCGGTGGACGGCTGCAAGGCCATCCTGATCGTCGACGAGACCCGACATTCCGGCGGCGTGGCCGAGGCGCTTATGGCGCATTTCCACGAAACCGTGCCGGGTGCGAACCTGGCCCGCCTGACGGCCGAGGACAGCTTCATCGCCACCGGTCCCGCCTATGCCGCGACGATGCCGTCCGCTGCCGGGATCGTGGCAGCCGCGAAAGGGCTGGCCGGATGAAGACCGCCGTCCTGATCTGCCCCGGTCGCGGGACCTATTCGAAGCCGGAACTCGGGTCGCTGGCCGGTTTTCCCGACCCCGTTCTCCTCGCCCGTTTCGACGCCGAACGCGCCCGGCTGGGGCAGGAAACGCTGACAGCGCTGGACGGCGCGCAGACCTATTCGGCGGCACGCCACGCACGCGGCGACAACGCATCCGCCCTGATCTATGCCTGCACCGTGGGGGATGTCCTGTCGCTGTCGGGGGTCGAGGTCGTGGCTGTCACCGGCAATTCCATGGGCTGGTATTCCGCGCTGGCCTGTGCCGGGGCGCTGTCGCCCGTGGACGGATTCACGCTGGTCAACACCATGGGCGGCCTGATGCAGGCGGCGATGATCGGCGGGCAACTGGTCTATCCGGTGATGGGTGAGGATTGGCGGGAGGATCCGGACCGGCGGGGGGAGTTGATGGCCCTCGTCAAGTCCATCGCTGACCGGCCCGGACACAACTTTGCGCTCTCCATCGACCTCGGCGGCCTGCTGGTGCTGGCCGGGAACGAGGCCGGGCTGGCCGCGTTCGAGGCCGCCGTGCCGCCCGTGCAGGGCCGCTTTCCCTTGCGGCTGCAGAACCACGCGGCGTTTCACACTTCGCTGCAGGCCCCGGTGGCGGATGAGGCGCGCGCCGCCTTGCCCGAAGCCCTGTTCGGCCAGCCGAAGACCCCGCTGATCGACGGGCGCGGTCATGTCTGGTGGCCGGGCACTGCTACGACCGCCAGTTTGCGCGACTACACGCTTGGCCATCAGATCACCGAACCGTACGACTTCACCGCCGCCATCCGTACCGCCGCGCGCGAGTTCGCGCCGGACCTCTTCATCATCCCCGGCCCCGGCACCACGCTTGGCGGGGCGGTCGCGCAAAGTCTGATCCGGGCAAACTGGCGCGGGCTGACCTCGAAGGCCGATTTCCAGCGGATGCAGGCTGAAGACCCCTTCCTCATCTCCATGGCGCTGCCCGATCAGCGCGCCCTTGTGACCGGAGCGACCCAATGACCCATGCTGACATCCTGGCCGCCGCCGGATTGACCAAGGCCGATCTGACCGGTGGCACCCTCCTGGTCCGCTCGCCCATCGACGGGGCGGAGCTTGCGCGGGTGCATGAGACGCCGGCAGGCGACATGCCGGTGATCATTGCCCGCGCGCAAACGGCCTTCCGCCAGTGGCGCGAGGTTCCGGCCCCCCGGCGCGGCGAGCTGGTGCGGCTTCTGGGCGAGGAACTGCGGGCCGCAAAGGCTGCCCTTGGCGCATTGGTGACGCTGGAAGTCGGCAAGATCACTTCAGAGGGCCTCGGCGAAGTGCAGGAGATGATCGACATCTGCGACTTTGCCGTCGGTCTGTCGCGGCAATTGTACGGCCTGACCATCGCCTCGGAACGCCCCGGCCACCGCATGGCCGAGACCTGGCATCCGATGGGTCCAGTCGGTGTCATCAGCGCGTTCAACTTCCCCGTCGCAGTCTGGTCCTGGAACGCGGCCCTTGCGCTGGTCTGCGGCAATCCGGTGATCTGGAAGCCATCGGAAAAGACCCCGCTGACCGCGATCGCCACGCAGAAGATCATCGAGCGTGCGCTGGCCCGCTTCGGCGACGCGCCCGAGGGCCTGTGCCAGCTGGTCATCGGCGGCCCGGTGGTGGGCGAAGCCCTTGTCGCCTCACCGCAGGTGCCGGTCCTGTCGGCGACCGGCTCGACCCGAATGGGCAGCCTTGTCGGCCCGAAGATCGCCGCGCGCTGGGGGCGGGCAATCCTGGAGCTTGGCGGCAACAACGCGATGATCGTGGCACCTTCGGCGGACCTCGACATGGCGGTCCGCGCAATCACCTTCGGCGCAGTGGGCACGGCGGGGCAGCGCTGCACGTCGCTTCGGCGGCTGATCGTGCATCGGTCGATCCGCGACGACCTGGTGGCGCGTCTGGTCAAGGTCTATGCCAGCCTGCCGGTCGGCGACCCGCGCGCGCCGGGCACGCTGGTCGGGCCGCTGATCGACGTCGCATCGCGCGACCGGATGGTCGCCCAACTGGACCGCGCCCGCAGCGATGGCGGCACCGTTCACGGCGGGCAGCCTGTCGCGGGTGTCACCGGCGGGGCCTATGTCCGGCCCGCGCTGGTCGAGATGCCGGACCAGACCGCTACGGTCCGCGAGGAATGCTTCGCGCCGATCCTGTACGTCCTGACCTATGACGATCTTGATCAGGCCATCGCGCTGCAGAACGCCGTGCCACAGGGCCTCTCATCCTGCATCTTCACCCTGAACCTGCGCGAGGCCGAGGCTTTCCTTTCGGCCTCCGGGTCGGACTGCGGCATCGCCAATGTCAACATCGGACCTTCCGGGGCCGAGATCGGCGGGGCCTTCGGCGGCGAAAAGGAAACCGGCAGCGGGCGGGAAAGCGGGTCGGACGCCTGGAAAGGCTACATGCGGCGGCAGACCTCGACGGTCAATTTCTCGTCGAAGCTGCCGCTGGCGCAGGGCGTGACGTTCGACATCTAGCGGCAAAGGGGTTGCCTGCCCTGGCTGCTACCGGGTCAGGATTGTCCGAGGCAATCCCGCAACCGCCGGAAACTGCCTGCCGCACCATCGTCCGGGGAGGTCTCGGCCAGGAAGCCGTCCAACTGCGGCCAGACCTTGATTGCCGCGTCGATCACCGGATCGGACCCGGCCGCATAAAGCCCTGCCTGGATCATCAGTTCCGCCCGGTCATAGGCCCCAAGAAGGCGGCGTGCCGACTGGATCAGGGCGTTCTCCTCCTCGCGTGCCGCCTCGGGCAGCGACCGCGACACCGAGCGCAACAGATCAATCGCCGGGAACCGGCCCCGTTCGGCAATCTGGCGGTCCATGACGACATGACCGTCGAGCACCCCGCGCAGGATGTCGGCCACCGGTTCCTCCATGTCGGACCCGGCAACCAGCACCGAAAAGACTGCCGTGATGTCGCCCGCCCCTTCCGGTCCGGGGCCCGCGCGTTCGGCCAGACCCATGATCGCCTGCGTCAGCGAGGGCGGAAAGCCGCGCAGTGACGCGCCTTCGCCCCCGGCCAGAGCGACCTCGCGGTGCGCTTCGGCAAAGCGGGTGACGCTGTCGACAAGGAGCAGCACATGCCTGCCCTGATCGCGGAAATGTTCCGCCACGGCCATGGCCGTCAGCGCGCACTGCCGCCGCATCAGCGGTGACTGGTCCGAGGTGGCGGTGACCACCACGCTGCGCGCCATGCCTGCGGGGCCAAGGACGCGCTCGGTAAACTCCCGCAACTCCCGGCCCCGTTCGCCGACAAGGGCGATGACCACGACATCCGCTTCGACGCCGCGGGCGAACCGGGCCAGCAGCGAGGACTTGCCCACCCCCGACCCGGCGAAAAGACCGATCCGCTGGCCGCGCACCAGGGGCAGCAGCGTGTCGAAGACCGCGACGCCGGTTTCCAGCCGGCCACCAAGGCGGCGACGGCTGGCGGCTGGCGGAGCTGCAGCGCGCAGGGTACGGGGCTTCGGTCCGCGCAGCAGGGGCCGCCCATCCAGCGGCTGCCCCGTCGCGTCGACGATCCGCCCGACCCAGCTCTCGTCCGGTGCGACCTCGGCCTTGCCCAGAAGCTCCACCCGGTCGCCGATCGCCATGCCGTCGCCCGAGGCATCCGGCAGGATCGTCGCGCGACCCGGGGTGAGCCGCAGGACCTCACCCCCGGCTGTCCCGTCGCGGCTATGGATCAGCACCCGGTCGCCCAGCGTCGCTGCCTCAAGCCCCGTGACTTCGGCCAGTCCGCGCCGGGTTTCCGCCACCCGGCCCACCCGCCGCACGGGCGCGCTGGTCGCGATTTCCGCCAGAAGGCCGTCAAAGATGCTGGCCACGGGATTCTCCCTTTGTTCGCTTTCAACGGTTTCTAAACGAATCACTCTTAAGCCTTGGTGAAAGCGGTCGAGGGAGAAGCCCCGATGTTCGAGAAACTGGAACTTACCCGGATGGCGCAGTCCCTTGCGGCGCATTCCGGGGCGCGCATGGCGGTGATTGCAGAGAACATCGCCAACGCCGATACCCCTGGCTACAAGGCCAGGGACTTGCCCGACTTTGCCAGGGTGTTTTCGGACACGGGCGGCGACCTGCGCACGACGCGGGCGGGGCATATGACCGGCGCGTCGTCCGCCAACCAGCCGATCCCGGAAACCGCCCGCGGTCGCGAAGCCCCGAACGGCAATTCGGTCTCGCTGGAGGCCGAAATGGTGAAATCGGTCGAGGCGCGGCAGAGCCATGACATGGCGCTGGCGATCTACCGGGCGACATCCGATGTGATCCGGGCCAGCCTCGGCCGGTCGCGGTAGGGGGTAGGACATGGGCAATGACCTGATCTCGTCCCTCTCCTTCGCGGCCGCCGGCATGGAAACGCAGGCCATGCGTCTGCGGCATGTGTCGGAAAACATCGCGAACGCCGACACGCCCGGCTACCGGCGCAAGGTGATGACCTTCGACCAGGCGATGGACACCGGCCTGGTCAAGGCCGGTCCGGTCAAGCTGGACCAAAGCGACCTGACCAGAATTTACGACCCCGGCAACCCGCTGGCGGATGACACCGGTTACTACGACGGCTCGAATGTCGATCTGGTGATCGAGATCGCTGACGCGCGCGAAGCGCAGCGCAGCTACGAGGCGAACCTCCGGATGTTCGATCAGACCCGTCAGATGACGCAGAACCTGTTCGACCTGTTGCGCAGGTAGTGGAGATCCAGAATGGATGTGAAGACCTCTTTCGTAAACCAGGCCTATGCGAATGCCCGCAGCGCCGCCGCCCCGCAGCCAAAGGCCGGGGCGGCGGAAGAGGGCTTTGCCAAACTGGCCGGAAACTTCATGGGCGCGTTGCAAGAGCATGAGGCCACCGCCCGCGCCGCGATGACGGGCAATGCCGATCCGCAGGCGCTGGTTCAGGCCCTGGCTTCATCGCAACTGGCGGTCGAGACGGTGGCAACCGTCCGCGACCGGGTGGTCGAGGCCTATCAGGAAATTCTGAGGATGCCGGTATGACCGGGGGCATGAGTGAAGGCGAGATCTTCGACCTCATGCGCCAGGGCCTCTGGGTCTCGGTGCTGATCTCGACCCCGCTGCTGACCGTGGCGCTGGTCGTCGGCGTGGTCATCGGTCTTTTCCAGGCGCTGACCTCGGTGCAGGAGATGACGCTGACCTTCGTGCCGAAGGCCGCAGCGATGATCGCGGTCTTCTGGTTGTCGATGAGCTTCATGACCTCGACCCTGGTGTCCTTCTTTGCCGACGCCATCGTGCCACGCATCGCGGGAGGCTGAGGATGGACGCCGCCGGTTATGCAACGCTGAACCGTCAGTCGGGCCTGATGCGCGAGATGGGTGTCGTGGCCAACAACATCGCCAATTCCTCCACCACCGGGTTCCGGCGCGAGGGCGTGGTCTTCTCCGAATATGTCGTGGCGCTGGACCAGGACCCGTCCTTGTCGATGGCCAATGCCAGCGGGCGGGTGGTCGATCTCTCGCAGGCCACGCTCAGCCAGACCGGCGGGACGTTCGACTTTGCGATCCAGGGCGAGGGCTTCTTTCTGGTCGACACGCCCGAGGGCGAGCGGCTGACCCGCGCGGGCAGCTTCACCCCCTCGGCTGAGGGCGATCTGGTGACGCCCGACGGCTATCGCCTTCTCGACGCGGGCGGCGCGCCGGTCTTCGTGCCGCCGGACAGCAAGGGCGTGGCGTTGGCCGCAGATGGCACGTTGTCGGCCGGGGGCGAGCCCCTTGCGCAGATCGGGCTCTGGCAGCCGTCGGACCCGCTGTCGCTGCGGCACCAGTCGGGGACCCTGTTCGCGGCCGGTGCCGTGGAACCTGCCGAAGGGGCCCAGGTCCTGCAGGGGATGCTGGAAGACAGCAACGTGGAACCCGTCTCGGAAATCGCCCGGATGATCACCGTCCAGCGCGCCTATGAGCTGGGGCAGAAGTTCCTTGATGCCGAGGACGAGCGTGTCCGCGGCGTGATCCAGACCCTTGGACGCTAGGAGATACCCCGATGAAAGCCTTGCAGATTGCCGCGACCGGCATGGCAGCCCAGCAGATGAAGGTCGATGTCGTCTCGAACAACCTCGCCAACATGTCGACCACCGGCTACAACCCCCGCCGCGCCGATTTTGCCGATCTGACCTACCAGCAGATGGCCCGGCCCGGCAGCGTGACGGCGGCGGATGGCAGCATGCTGCCGACCGGCATCCAGATCGGCCTTGGCGTGCGTCCGGCGGCGGTGTCCGTCGTCGTCGGCCAGGGCACCTTGGAAGCGACCGGCGGGGACCTTGACGTCGCCATCGACGGCAACGGCTATCTTGAAGTGCAGCTGCCCTCGGGTCAGACCGGCTATACCCGTGACGGCGCACTCAAGCGGTCGGCCGAAGGGGTGATCGTCACCTCGGACGGCTATCCCGTGGTGCCCGGCATCACCATTCCCGCCGAGGCGCGCGGCCTGACGATCAGCCCTTCCGGCGAGGTCTGGGCCGACTTCTCCGACCGGGTGGACCCCGAGATGATCGGCACGCTGACCCTGTCCAGCTTTCCGAACGAAAAGGGCCTGGAAGCCATCGGCGGCAATCTCTTCCTGGAAAGCCCGGCCTCGGGCGCGGCGTTCTCGGGCACGCCGGGGCAGGATTCGCTGGGCATCCTGCGCCATGGTTACCTGGAAAGCAGCTCGGTCGACGCGGTGCGCGAGGTGACCGAACTGATCAAGGCGCAGCGCGGGTACGAGCTGAACGCCAAGGTCATCACCGCCGCCGACCAGATGCTGGCCGCAACGACGCAGGTCCGCTGATGTGGCGGGTGCTCATGATCCTGGCCCTCGCCGCGCCTGCCGCCGCCGAAAGCGTGGTCGCCACCCGCACGATCCGGGCGAAGACCATGATCGCGCCGGAGGATCTGACCCTGGTCAGCGCCGACCTGCCCGGCGCGTTGGGCGATCCCTCGCTTGCGGTCGGACAGGAAGCCCGGGTCGCGATCTATGCCGGAAAGCCGGTCCGGCCCGGCGACCTTGGGCCGCCGACGCTGGTCGAGCGCAACCAGCTGGTCACGCTGGTCTACCGGTCCGGCGGGCTTGCGATCTCGACCGGCGGGCGGGCGCTTGGCCGCGGATCGGCAGGGGATGATCTCAAGGTGATGAACCTGGGGTCCCGCAGCACGGTGACGGGCCGGATCGGCCCGGATGGAACAGTCTATGTCGGATGGAATGAATAGGATGATGATGCGAAGCCTGATGCTGACGGTCGTGGCCGTAGCGGGATGCGCCAAACTGGGCCAGGTGGGCCGCGCCCCGGATTTCTCCGGCCTCGAAGGGTCGAACCAGCACTATGCGTTGTACTCCGGGTCCTCCTTGCCCGAGGATCCCGCGCCCGCTACCCCTACGGATGCCTCCTCGCTCTGGACCGGAGGAAACGACTCGCTGTTCGGCGACCGGCGCGCGGCGCAGCGTGGCGACATCCTCACCGTGGTGATCGAGATCGACGACAGCGCCTCGATCTCGAATTCGACCGGGCGCAGCCGCAGCGGTCAGCAGAAATCCGGGTTGACCGACTTTCTCGGCATTCCGCAACGGATCGACGAAAGCCTGCCCGACGGGGCCAGCATGGCCGAGGCCTATGGCAGCAAGTCCTCGTCAACCTTCAAGGGGTCGGGCACTGTGGCGCGGCAGGAGGAACTGACGCTGCGGGTCGCCGCCACGGTCGTCGAGGAGCTGCCGAACGGCGTCCTGCGCATCGAGGGGCAGCAGGAGGTCCGGGTGAACTTCGAGATGCGCGAACTGATCGTGACCGGGTTCGTGCGACCGATCGACATCTCGCGGCAGAACGAGATCACCTATGACAAGATCGCCGGGGCGCGCATCTCCTATGGCGGACAGGGGCAGATCACCGACATGCAGCAGCCGACCTATGGCCAGCAGGTCGCCGACATCGTGATGCCGTTCTGATCATGCTGCGCAAGATCCTTCCCGTTCTCCTGGCGCTGGTCGGCCTTGGCGGCGGCATCGGAGCCGGCCTGTTCCTGCGCCCTGCCCCCGAAGCTGCCGACCAGGCCGGCGAAACTGCAACGGACGCGTCCAAGGACAAGGCCGCCGAAGCCAAGGCAGAAGGCGCGGAAGACAGCGCAGAGCCGGAATATGTCAAGATGAACAACCAGTTCGTCGTTCCCGTGGTCGAGGAGGGCCGCGTGGCCGCGATGGTCGTGCTGTCCGTCTCGCTGGAGGTGGAGGCAGGCAGCACCGAGGCGGTCTACCAGCGCGAGCCGAAGCTGCGCGATGCGTTCCTGCAAGTGCTGTTCGATCACGCCAATATCGGCGGGTTCAGCGGCTCGTTCACCGACGGCGCGAATCTCGTGGTGCTGCGGACCAGCCTGCGCGAGGCGGCCGGCCTGGTCCTGGGGACCGCCGTGAAGGACATCCTGATCACCGACATCGCACGGCAGGACAGCTGACCCCGGGACGGCAATCCAGTCCGTTTCCGCGAAAGGACGGAGCCCGTTCTGGCGGCCTTCGGTCCGTCGCGGGTCACCGCTGCCCGGCAGCACTGCCGGGTCAGCCGCCCCGCCCCGGACGCGCCGTCACTCCTTGCAAAGCCTGCCGCCTGCCCAGGGCAAGCGATGCCTCGCCCCGCGCATCAAGGCAGGCCGCCGTCTGCCGGGCGATCACCAGATTGAGGTCGGACCGCCGCGCATCGGCCCAGCGCTGATAGGCCAGCGCCACACGCTCGGCCTCGACCGGAGCGAGACCGCTCTCGACCGACGGAAGATTGAGGGCCGACAGCTGCATCCGGCTTTGCGCCAGAGCATCGGCAGACCGGCGCAGGGCCGCCAGCCGGTGATCCAGGACCAGTTGCGCGAGATCCGTCAGGCGTGCCATGTCACGGGACCGGGTCATCTGCGCCGCGCCTTGCGCCGCATCGCATCGGCAAAGCGGATCGACGCCGCGACGGCGCGGTACTGCTCGACGCGGATCTCCTGGCCGATCTCGACCGTGGCGTGGATCGCGCGGGCGGTGGGCGGGTCACTGTGGATCGGCACGCCATGCTCGGCGGCCCGCTCGCGGATCCTGGCTGCGATCTCGTCCACCCCCTTGGCCACGCAGACCGGCGCGCCGCCTTTCTTCCGGTCCCACTTCAGGGCAACCGCGAAATGGGTCGGGTTCACCACAACCACGTCCGCCTGTGCCACATCGACGAGCATCCGGTTGGTCGCAACCTCTTGCGCCCTTTGGCGGCGCGCGCCTTTCAGGTGCGGATCGCCTTCGCTATCCTTGAACTCGTCCAGCATTTCCTTTCGTGACATTCTCTGCCGCTGCCGGTGACTGTGCAGCTGCCACAGATAGTCCGCGCCGCCTAGCACCAGCTGGATGACCAGGATCAGGCACAGGAACTCCAGCGTCAGGCGACCAAGCAGCGCCGCCGACATCGCCGGGCTGAGGTAGAGACTGGCGAGGATATCCTCGAACCGGCTCGCCAGAAACAGGTAGAGGACCGCCGACACCAGGCCGAGCTTGACCGTGCTCTTCACGAACTCAACCAAGCCGTCCAGCCCGAACTTCTGCCTTGCGGTCGCCAGGGGCGAGATGCGCGAGAGCTTCGGCGCAAGCTTGCCGGGCGCGAAGACCAGCCCGCGCGTCGCGAGCAGAAGGCCAAGGACCAGAACCGGGGCCACCAGGACCAGCACGACGGGCGGCAGGGCGAAACCGACGATAAGGCCGCCGACAAGCGGCCCGCCGCCGGTGCGCATCATTCCCGACAGCCGGTCCGCCTGGTCCAGAAGCACCATTCCGGTCGTACCCGCGCGCTCGACCGACCAGAGGCCGAAGCTGAAGAGGGCCAGAACAAGGCCTCCGGTCGCCACCGCTCCCTGCAGATCTGCGGACCGGGGCAGATCGCCCTCCTGCCGGGCACGATCCAGCTTCTGCTGCGAGGCCTCGTGTTCCTTGTCACCATCATCGTCTTCTCCGCCGCTCAAGGCACGGCTCCGAACGGGTCGGCCAGATAGGCGCTGAACGCCGCAAGCCAGGCCGCCATCAGGACCGGGGCCGCCACGGCCAGCATCGCCAGCGCGCCAAGGGTCAGGGCCGGGGCGCCGACCATCGAGACCATCAGCATCGGCATCGCCCGGTTGATCGCGCCAAGGGCCAGGTTGTAGATCATCGAGGCGATGACGAAGGGCGCGGCCAGGCTGAAGGCGAGGGCGAAGGTACGGGCGATCAGGCCAAGGCCCCAGTCCGCCACCATCGCCGGGGCCGGGATGGCCCCTGCCGGCAGCAGCTCGTAGGACAAGAGCACAAGTTCCGCCGCCCGGACATGCAGCCCGGCCACCAATGCCAGCGCGATCCCGGCAATCAGGAACAGGTTGCCGATGGCAGGCTGCGGCTCGGGGGCCATCCCTGCGACCAGCTGCGACAGCGTGGTTGCCTGGGCGATGATCGCGGCAGCGGTCTGGAGGGCGACAAGGAAAAGTCGCATCCCGATGCCAAGGATCAGGCCCGCCAGCGCCTCGCAGCCCAGGGCCGAAAACGACGGAGGCAGCGAGGCAACCTCCGGACGGTCGGCGAGCACCGGCGCGATGACCAGAGTGAAGGCCAGAACCAGCGCCAGCTTGACGCGCTGCGGGACCGCCGGATCGCCAAGGCCCGGCATCAGCGCCACCACCGCACCGATACGGATGAACGCAAGGGCAGCCGCCCAACCCAGCGTCTCGGCAAGGCCGAGAAGCGCGGACAGCTCGGCAACGACTCCGTTCACGCAGGCACCTGACCGATCAGCGCCGGACGGGCATCGGTGCCGATTTCCTCATAGGACAGGACCGGCAGCGGCAGCCCCTTGGCCTGCACCACCGTGCGCAGGAAGCGGCGACGCCCGACCGAGGTGACCAGCGCCGGGGTGACCCCGCTTTCCGCCGCGCGGTTGGCCCGTTCGGTGAGGCCGTTCGCGAGGCGGGCAAAGAGGTCGGGCGGCAGGGCGATGTCGCGCTGCCCGCGGTCGCCGTCGATCTGGTAGGTCGCGAAGGCCTTCTCCCAGTCCGGTGCCAGCTGGATCAGGGGTACCGAGCCGTCGGCGCGCTTCAGGTCGGCGACAATCTGGAAGCCCAGCCGCTGGCGCACATGTTCGCAGATCGCTTCGGGCGGCCCCAGGGTGCGGGCTTCGGCCACGGCCTCAAGGATCAGGGGCAGGTTGCGGATCGATACCCTTTCGTCGAGCAGAAGCCGCAGCACCGCATGCAAAAGGTCGACGGGGACCTTGTCGGGCATGAGTTCATCAAGAAGGCGGCGGTTGGCCTCGGACCGGACCGGATCGGACAGGCGGACGAACTCGTCCAGAAGCCGCCGCAGGCCGCGCAGCGTCAGAAGCCGCGACAGGTTCGCCTTCAGGACCTCCAGAAGATGCGTGGCAAGGACCTCGGTCGGGGACACCACGGTCAGGCCCGCCAGGGCCGCATCCTCCTGCTGGTCGGGGCGGATCCAGCGCGCCGGTGCGCCGTAGACCGGCTCCTTCACGTCCAGGCCGTCCGGGGCTGGTGTCCCCTCGTTCAGAAGCACCAGCACCCGGTCGGGGTAAAGCCGGTCCGTGACCCTCTCCACCCCCTGCAGGCGGATGCGGTATTGCCCCGGCGGCAGGGCGATCTCGTCGGTCAGGCGGATTTCGGGCAGGATCAGGCCGAAGACGGTCGCCACGTGGTTGCGCATGTTGGCGATGCGGCTGTCAAGGCCGGTGCCCGGATCCAGCACCATGGCGACCAGGTTCGGGGCGAACTCGATGTGGATGTCGTCAAAGTCCAGCACATCGCCGATGGAGCGCGGTTTCGGGGCCTCAAGCGACGGGGCTTCCGGCGCATTCGCAACCGCCGCGCGCCGGGCCTGGAAGAAGGCCAGCGCTGCCAGCGACGCGGCTGCCAGCATGAACGGCAGGAACGGCATTCCGGGCACCAGCGCGAACAGCGCCATCAGCCCGGCCACGGTGCCAAGCGCCCCGGGATAGCGGCCAAGCTGGGCGAAGAACGACACATCCGCCGCGCCCTTCTGGCTCCCCTTGGCCAGAAGAAGGGCCGCCGCAACCGAGATGATCACCGCCGGAATCTGGCTGACCAGACCATCGCCCACCGTCAGTATGGTATAGGTTTCAAAGGCTTGGCTTACCTCCAGACCGTGAACGAAAATCCCGACGATCAGCCCGACCACGATGTTCAGCCCGGTGATCAGAAGGCCTGCGATCGCGTCGCCCTTGACGAACTTCGACGCCCCGTCGAGCGAGCCGAAGAAGTTCGTCTCGGCCAGTTCCAGTTCGCGCCGCCGCTTGGCCTCGGCGTGATCGATGGCCCCCGCGGACATGTCGGCGTCGATCGCCAGTTGCCGGCCCGGCATGCCGTCGAGCGCGAACCGTGCGCCGACCTCGGCCATCCGACCCGCACCCTTGGTGATGACGATGAAGTTGACGATCAGGAGGACGACGAAGATCACCAGCCCCAGGATCAGGTTCCCGCCCATGATGAACTTGGCAAATCCCTCGATCACATTTCCCGCCGCATCGGTCCCGGTGTGACCCTCGCCGATGATGAGCTTGGTCGACGAAATGTTCAGCGCCAGCCGCAGCAAGAGCGAGGCAAGAAGGATCGTCGGAAAGGCCGAAAAATCCAGCGGCCGGTCGATGAAGAGCGTGACCGTCAGCATCAGGATCGCCAGCGCGAAGGACAGCGCCAGGCCGATGTCCAGCATCCAGGCTGGAAGCGGCAGGACCATCATCACGATGACCGCCATCAGCCCGACGGCCAGAAGGATCGTGGGGCGGAAGATGGCCGAAAGGGACAAGGACGGCATGCTACGGCGCTCCGATCAGGCGGGTTCCGCCGGAAGTCGCAGGCACGAGCGACCCGTTGCGTCCGCCCGCCCCGGCGAGGAGGAGCGGGAAGCGGTTCGGCCGGTCCGGCCTGGCCAGCGGCTCTGGTTCCGCTGACCCGGCAAGCCCTGCAAGGGCGATGTCGAACTTTTCGCGGTACGTTGCCGCCAGTTCCGGGGTTGCGGAATGATAGGCGGCCGCAGCCTGCGACCAGTCGCCGCTTTTCGCATACTGGTCCGCCAGATATTCCGCCGCGTAGGCCGCGTTGCGCGATGGGTCCAGCATGTCGGCGATCGAGGCGAAGGCTTCGGCATGCCAGCGGTAGTTCAACTGGAAGCAGCCAAGATCGACATTGGTCAGGCCCTGCTGCAAGAGCGTGCCGGCATATGCCTCGGCATCTGCGGCGGTGTCGAACCAGGTCCCGTCGCCTCCGGCATTCACTGTCCAGGGCCAGGGCTGATCCCCGCGACCGGTCTCCACCAGCGAGATCGCGCGCAGAACCTCGTAAGGGACACCGGATTGCCGGGCCGCATCCTTCGCGGCCTGAAGGCACAGGCTGGCCGGATCGACGCTCGCCCCTGCGGTCGGCGGTCCTAGGGCGATCCCGAAGGGGGCAAGGGACCAGACCAGCAAGGCGGCGAGTCGGGTCTTGCGGCGGTTGGGCATTGCATTCTCCACCCGGACGTTCTGCGCGGGTCGCCTTGCAGACTAGGGTGCGAATCTTTCCGGTCGGTTACCGGCCTCAATCCGCGACGGGCGAGGGCACTGCGGCCAGCAGGGTCTCGATGGCGGCGCGGGCGTCCCCGCCCTGTGCGGCAAGGGCGGTGCTGCGGGTCAGAAGGCCGCCTGCTTCGGGAAAAGCGGTCGGCGCGGCCTGGACGGCAGCCTGTTGCCAGGGGGCAGGCGCATCCGGGGCAGGCTCTGACCAGTCAGTGTTCCACAATGCCAGTCGCGACGCTGTCTCGGGGTCTCCGGCTGCAACGAGCGCCGCCTTTGCTGCAGGAAGATCGCCCAGACGCAGCAGAGCTTCCGCGCGCAGGGCATCGGCCTTCGGTCCGGGCAGGTCTTCAAGCAGCGAGATCGCGCGACGGGCGTCTCCCCGAAGCAGTTCGGCTTCGGCGGCCAAACGCCGGCGCTGGTCATCGTCGCCGGTGCCGACCGGGCCGATCCAGGTCAGGGCGGCATCCGGAAATCCAAGCTTCAGAAGCCGTTGTGCAATCCCGGCCCTGACCTCGGGCGCCGTGTCCGGCGACGCGGATCCTTCGGGCAGGACGGCATGGCGCAGAAAGTCATCGTCCGAGGCGCGCACGGCGGCCACACGCCAGAGATCCCCGAGCGTCGGCCCGGTCGCGGCAGCCTCGCCGAACGCGGCACCGGTCTGCCCGGAGAGCGCCAGTGCAAGCACCAGCGCCCGCTCGACCGATCGGCCGGTATCGGTCCCGCGCGTCTCGCCCTGCAGCGCCTGAAGCGCCACGGCCACGCCCCGATCGACGGGACGCAACTCCTGGAAGCTTGCTTCGACCAGGGTCACGAGGCTGGCCGCGTCCCCGCCCGCAAGCGACACGGCATCCTCCGCGTCCAGAACCGCGCCTGCTGTGTCGCCGCCCTGCAGCTTGGCGGAGACGTCCATCAGCGCCACCGTGGCACCATCGGCGTCGGGCGCGCGCGCGACGGCCTGCCGGATCATGCGGGCCGCTTCGGCATCGGCCAGAGCCAGGAACTTTTCCGCGAGCGCGGGGCCGAGATACCGGCGCAGATGCGGCGGCAGGGCCTGGAACGCCCGCAGGATCGCGTCGCGGTTCACACCCGGCCCGAAGGGCAGCCGGTCCCGCGCCAGCGCTGCCCAAAGCGCGGCCGCGCCCTCGCAGTCCAGCATCGCGGCAAAGGGTGTCCCGGGATCGCTGCCAAGATCGATGATCCGGGCGACGGACCGGTAAACGGCAAGCTCCTCCTCCGCCGTGCCGTCCGTCAGGAAAGCGGCCTGCTGCAGCGCCTCGGCCCCGAAGCCCAGATAGAGAAGCTGCCTGACAGAGCGCAGCACTGCGTCCGGATCAGGCGCGTCGAACTCGCCGAAGAGACCGGTGCGCGCCTCCGCAAGCAGCGCCAGCGCAGGCTTTCCTTCCCCCCAGGCCGCAAGATCGACCAGCGCATCGGGCGTGCAGGTCGCATTGGGGCGCGACGCTTCGGCGACCGCCTCCGGGTCAAGAACCGCAATGCCGGGCGCTTCGCCGATCCGGAGTGCGGCCCAGGGC
>JBIJDO010000063.1:0-10504 GCA_044344105.1 Tabrizicola sp. | reverse complement strand
GGCCGCGCCGGGGCGGATGTCCAGAACGACAACGCCGGGCTGATACTCGAACGGGAAGATAGAGCAGGCGCAGCCCAGTTGCAGATCCAGCCGCCCGCTGGCCGAATCCACGGCGGCTGCCGCCAGTCGCGTCCGGTCTATTCGCTGCCAGATGCCGGTCAGATCGAACTCCGGCTGTTCCGGCCCTTCGACGGCGAAGGCATACCCCTGCTCCGTCCGCCCCATCCGCCAGCCCGTTTCCCCCGGAAGCTCGATCACCAGCCGGGTGAAATCGCCATGCTCTCCCGACAGGACGCGCGCCGTCTCGGCCATAGCGGGCGTTGCGAGTGCCGCGAGGATCAGGACCAGCCGGATCATGCCGCCTCCTGCTTCAGGTTGCGCATCGCTTCCTCAAGATCGGAAAATCCCGGACGCACATGGTGCGGAGTGTTCTGGCGACCGACCTCGATGCAGATGTTGGCCGGGTGGCGGTGCAGGTTGGCGATCAGCACCTCGCGGATGAGCTGGTAGAAGTGGATGTCCTCCTCGACCACAGTCTTCACCCGGGCGGCGAACGGTCCCATCAGGCCATAGGCGAGGAAGACGCCCAGGAACGTCCCGACCAGCGCGCCGCCGATCATCTTGCCCAGAACCTCCGGCGGCTGGTCGATCGATCCCATGGTCTTGATGACCCCCAGCACGGCGGCGACGATCCCAAGCGCGGGCAGCCCGTCGGCGACCGTCTGCAGCGCGTGGCTGGAATGCATCGCGTGGTGCAGCGTCGCCTCCATCCGCTTGTCGAGCACCTCTTCCACCTGATGCGGGTCGTCATAGTTCATCGAGGCCGCGCGCAGCGTGTCGCAGATCAGTTCCATCGCCTCGTGGTCATGCTGGATGCGAGGGTACTTGCCGATGATCGCGGAGTTTTCCGGCTGCTCGACATGTTCTTCCAGTGCCACCGGGTTGGCGCGGGCCAGACGGATCAGTTCGAACAGGAGACACAAGAGGTCGCGGTAGTCGTCCGGCTTCCATTTTGGGCCTTTGAACACCTTGCCGATGTCCCGCATGGTCCGCTTGACCCCGGTCATGTCGTTCGAGATCAGGAAAGCCCCGACCGCCGCGCCGCCGATCATGATCATCTCGAACGGCAGGGCCTTGAGAATGATGCCCATCTTGCCGCCGGCCAGGGCATAGCCGCCGAACACCATGACAAGAATGACGGCGATGCCGACGAAGCCGAGCATTTCGGGCTCCCTGGTTGAGACTTCGGCCAGTATCCGCGCGGCGGGTTAAGAACCTCTGACCGTCCGCCTAGTCCTTCGGAACTTCGGCATTGCGGCCCGCGACGATGACGCTGATGCCGTAGGCGGCGTCCGAGGACATGCCGGACAGGATCGACGCTGCCGATTCGGGCGGCATCCGGCCAAGGAACCCGGCGGCGAATTCAGGCGACATGGTTTCGAACAGGGCGGCGGCGTCCTTGGGCTTCATTGCCTGGTAGACGGCGGTCAGCTGCGCGATGTCCGCCTCGGCCGCGCCGTCCGCAAGCGCCAGCGTCGCCTTCAGCTCTGCTTCTGCGGCCTTCATCTCGTCCAGCCGCCGGGTGATCGCGGCATCGGCCAGCGCCAGCGCGGCCAACCGGTCTTTTAGCGACGCCTCCTGCACCGCCACCCGTTCCTCGCGCAGCCGCAAGGCCTCGGCCAGGGCAGCGGGCATCGGGCTGGCGGCCACGGGTTCTGCCGCCGCCGCGACCTCCCGGCCTTCGTCCGACTTTGCCAGCGCGGTGCCGATGCCGGACCCCAGCCGCAATGCGCCCGAAGATGCGAACAGCAGCGCCACGATCACCAGCGCACCCTGCCCCGCCCGCCGCCGCCCGCTCATTCCGCGGCCTCAAGCGTTTCCCGCGCGGCACGGCGGCGGACAAAGCGCAAGCGACGCTCGGCATCGTCCGGCACTTCTTCGGCCAGCGGCCGGGTTTGCGGCGGCCCGGGTTCGGGCAGATCGTGCAAGGAGGCAACCAGAAGCTCCAGCTTGCGCGCCACCGCCTCACCCCGCGTCGTCAGCGCCTCAAGGCTTTCCGCCGACCCGTTCGCCGCCCCGCGCGCCTGTTCCAGAGCGACAGTCATGTCATCGACCTGCGCCGACAGGACGGCAATCGCCCCGCCCATGCCGCTTTCCAGCGTGGTGAAGCGTTTCAGGCGGGCGCTGAGCACATAGCAGTAGACCGCGGCCCCGAACGAGCC
This sequence comes from Tabrizicola sp., assembly GCA_044344105.1. Classification (GTDB taxonomy): domain Bacteria; phylum Pseudomonadota; class Alphaproteobacteria; order Rhodobacterales; family Rhodobacteraceae; genus Tabrizicola. Next base: position 8,282 of record JBIJDO010000063.1, on the reverse strand, counting down.
CGCCATCAACAGCACATCGGCAATCATATCCATCGCGGCCCCCTAGTTCAGCACGAATTCGGTGATCAGAAGGTCGCGCACCCGGCCATCGCCCGCGACCAGCTGGATCCGGCGCAGCATCTGCGACCGAAGCCGGGCCATGGCCTGCGGATCCTCGATGGATGCCGTGTCGATCGCCCGCAGATAGCTGTTCAGCACATCCAGGATGCGCGGGCTCAACGTCGTCACATCGGCAGCCGCGCTGTCCGCGACCTCAAGCTGCGCGGTAAAGCGCAAATGCTCGCTGCCCGAATCGGCCCCGAGCGAGACGATGATCGTCTCAAGCGGGACAAAGGCGATGCCGCTCAGTGGGCCGGGGACCTGACCTTCGGTGCCGTGGTCCTGTCCGCCGCCGAGAATCATGCCGGAGAAGGCCGCGTAGAACCCGGCCCCGCCCAGCACCAGCGCCAGAACAAGCCCTATCACGAGCGGCGTCTTCGATCGCTTCTTCGGCACCGCGTCCAGCGTGGCTTCTGCCGTTGCCATGTCCGTCCTCCGCACAAATCGCTTCGGTCGACCATAGGCCAAAGGTCACTAACCGATTGTTAAGCCGAACCGGCCAAAAGTGAACAACGGCAGAACGCTGGTTTGAGGAGGCTGACGTGCAGAACGTGATCGCGACCTGGTCTTCGCTCGACCTCCGCCGCCGCTTCATCATCATCGGTGCGACGGTCGCTATGTTCGCCGCCGTGCTTGCGCTCAGCCGGATGGCCGGTCAGCCGGAAATGGGGCTCCTCTATGCGGGGCTGGAGCCTGCGGCGGCTGGAGAGGTCGTTGCGGCGCTCGACCAGCGTGGCGTGGCCTATGAAGTGTCGGGTGATTCGATCCTGGTGGATGTCACCCAGCGCGACAGCCTGCGGATGGCCCTGGCCGCCGAAGGCCAGCCCGCGATGGGCGGCGGGGGCTACGAGCTGCTCGATTCGCTTTCCGGTTTCGGCACCACCTCGCAGATGTTCGATGCCGCCTACTGGCGCGCCAAGGAAGGCGAGCTTGCCCGCACGCTGCTGGCCCTGCCCGAGGTCAAGGCCGCCCGCGTCCACATCGCATCCGCACCGACCCGGGCGTTTCAGCCCGGCTCCCAGGCGACCGCTTCGGTCACGCTGACCACCGTCTCCGGCGCATTGGGCGAGGCGCAGGCCCGCGCGATTCGCCATCTGGTGGCAAGCGCCGTCTCCGGGATGACGCCGGAAGCGGTGCAGATCATCGACACGGTCGCAGGCCTCATCGGCGGGCAGGAGACGGGAGAGCTTGCCACCGGCGATGCCGCCGACCGCGCCGCCGCGATCAAGGGCAATGTCGAGCGCCTCCTTGCCGCAAGGGTCGGGGCGGGCAAGGCGGTGGTCGAAGTGTCGATCGACCTTGTGTCAGAACGCGAGGCGATCACCGAACGCACCTTCGACCCGCAGGGCCGCGTGGCCATTTCCTCCGAGACCGAGGAACGGACCGGATCCTCAAGCGAACCGGGCGGCGAGGTGACCGTGGCCTCGAACCTGCCCGAAGGAAACGCCAGCAGCGGCGGGTCCGGGCAAAGCCAGACCTCCGAGACCCGTGAACGGCTGAACTACGAAGTCTCGGAAACCCAGCGCGAGATCCTGCGCAGCCCCGGTGCGGTGCGCCGGATGACCGTCGCGGTGATGGTGGACGGGGTCGCCACGATCGCCGCCGACGGGACGCGCAGCTGGACCCCCCGCCCGGACGACGAACTCGCGACCCTGCGCGAACTGGTGGCCTCCGCCGTCGGGCTGGATGAGACGCGCGGCGATGTCCTGACGCTGAAATCGCTGGAGTTTCAAGAGCTTCCTGTGCCCGAAGGCACCGAGGCCAGCACCGGCCTTTTGCCGCCGCTTGGCCAGATCGACGTTATGTCGATGGTGCAGACCGCGGTTCTGGCTGTTGTGGCGCTGGTCCTGGGTCTTTTCGTGATCCGTCCCCTCGTGACCTCCGGCAGCCGCGCAGCCCTTCCGCGTCCCGAAGGTCAGCTGGCCCTGCCGCCGGTCTCGATGCAGGCAGGCCCGCCGGGCGCGATACCGGCTGCCGTCCGGTCGGCACCGGCGCCCGTCGCATTGGACGGCGTGGTGGATGACGGCTTCGACTACGGCGACTTCGCCGTCTCGCGGTCCGAAGGTGGCGGCTCCGAAGGCCGGGCTGAAGACCCCGCGACGCGCCTGCGCCGCCTGATCGAACAGCGCCAGACCGAATCGATCGAAATCCTGCGCGGCTGGATGGAGAACGAAGAGGAGCCCGCCTGATGCCCGCCCTGCGCCTTGAGGTCTTTGACACGCTCACCACGGCGGACGGCGCCGACCTGCCCCTGGTCGAGGCCACCGCAGTGGAAGAGGCAAAGGTCGCCGCGTTCGAACAGGGCTACCAGGCCGGCTGGGACGATGCCGCCGCCGCGCAGGAGGGCGACCAAGGCCGCATCCGGGCCGATCTTGCCCGCAGCCTGCAAAGCCTGGCCTTCACCTTCCAGGACGCCCGCAGCCATGTACTGCAAGCGATCCGGCCCCTGATCCTGGAAATGACCTCCCGCATCCTGCCCGAGGTTGCGCGCGAATCCTTGGCCCCCACGGTCCTTGACGCCCTGATGCCGCTGGCAGACGATTTGTCCGAGGCCCCGCTGACCCTGGTCCTGAACCCCGCCGTCCGTGCGCAGGTCGAGGATCTGATCACCCGGGCCACCGGCCTGCCGCTGGTCATCGACGAGGAACCTTCGATCTCGGAGGGCCAGGTCTACATCCGCTTCGGTCCGGGCGAGGCCAAGGTCGACCTGACCCAGGTCACCGAAGACATCGCCGCCGCCGTCCGCTCCTTCTTCACCCTCAACACCTGAGGCCACGTCATGGAAGACATCGCCGACACCAACCCTTTCGCCCAGGTCCCGATCGAGGTGACCATCTCGGTCGGCCGCGCCCGCCCGCTGGTGCGCGACCTTCTGCGCCTGTCGAAGGACGCCGTCCTGCAGCTTGACCGCCGGGTCGATGACCCGGTCGAACTCTACGTCGGTGACCGGCTCATCGCGCGGGGCGAGCTGACCGAGCTTGACGGCGAGAATGCCGGTCAGCTTGCTGTCCGCCTGACCGAGGTCGCCAACCTGCGCGGTGGGCTGTGAGGCCCATTCTTGCCGCCCTCGCGCTGATCCTGCTGACCAGCCCCGCGCTGGCGCAGGAGATGTCGATCAACCTTGGCGGCTCCGGCGGCGAGTCGCTGTCGCTGCGCTCGGTCCAGCTTCTTCTCCTGATCACCGTCCTGTCGATCGTCCCCGGCCTTGCGGTGATGGTGACCTGCTTTCCCTTCATCGTCACGGTTCTCTCGATCCTGCGGCAGGCCATCGGGCTGCAGCAGGCCCCGCCGAACATGCTGATCATCAGCCTCTCGCTGTTCCTCACCTGGTTCGTGATGGACCCGGTCTTCACCGAAGCCTGGGTCAAGGGGATCGAGCCGATGACGAACGGCACGCTCGAGGTCGGGCCGGGCCTGCAGGCGGCCATCGCGCCCTTCCGTGGCTTCATGGCCCTTCGCGTCGACCCCGAAACGCTGCAGACCCTGCAGGACCTGCGGTCGACCTCGCCGGTCAGCGCCGCAGATGCACCGCTCTCGCTCCTCGTGCCGTCGTTTCTTCTCTCGGAGATTCAGCGGGCTTTCGAGATCGGGTTCATGATCTTCCTGCCCTTCCTGATCATCGACCTCGTCGTCGCGGCGATCCTGATGTCGATGGGGATGATGATGGTGCCGCCTGCGGTCGTTTCCCTGCCGTTCAAGCTGGTGTTCTTCGTCGTGGCCGATGGCTGGGCGCTGATCTCGGGGGCGCTGGTCCGGAGCTACCTGTGAGCCGGAGGCCGCAAGGCGCGCGACGCAGGACCGGGATAGCTGATTTCGCAAAGGCAACCGATCCTCTGTGGGGCCTCACGGATATTGACCCCTGAAAGGACGCGTCGATGGCTGCTGCACGCCTTGCGCAAGCATCGACGGGAAGACGAAGTCGAACGAGGAGGCGTGTCAGCCCCGGATCACCCGGTTCACATGGCCCATCTTGCGGCCGGGGCGGGGGGCGCCCTTGCCGTAAAGATGCACGGCGCTGTCGCGGGCCTTCAGCAAGTCGGGAACGCGCAGGACATCGTCGCCGATCAGGTTTTCCATTACCACATCGGCATGGCGGTTGCCGTCACCCAGGGGCAGGCCCGCCACCGCCCGGATATGCTGTTCGAACTGGTCCACGGTGCAGCCAGTTTGCGTCCAATGGCCCGAGTTGTGGACGCGCGGAGCGATCTCGTTGACCAGAAGACCCCCGGACGCGACGAAAAGCTCCACCCCCATGACGCCCACATACTCCAGCGCGTTCAGGATGCGGGCGGCGATCAGGACGGCATCCGCGCGCTGGGCGGGCAAAAGGCGGGCGGGGACGGTCGTGGTGCGAAGGATGCCGTCGCGGTGGACGTTCTCGCCCGGATCGAAGCAGGCGACCTGGCCTTCATGGCTGCGGGCCGCGATGACGCTGACCTCGCGGTCAAAAGCCACAAAGCCCTCCAGTACCGAAGCGGCCCCGTTCATTGCGGTCCAGGCGGCAGGAATGTCGGCCTTGGCGGTCAGCTTGACCTGACCCTTGCCGTCATAGCCAAGCCGCGTGGTCTTCAGGATCGCGGGCAGGCCAAGGGTGTCGACGGCGGCGCGCAGGTCGGCTTCGGAACTGACGGCGGACCACGGGGCGGTGGCGAGACCGAGGTCGTTCAGGAAGGATTTCTCGCTGATCCGGTCCTGGCTGATCGCGAGTGCCCGGCGGTTCGGGCGGATCGGCCGCAGACTTTCCAGAAGGTCGAGGGCCGAGGTCGGCACATTCTCGAATTCATAGGTGATGACGTCGACCGAAGCGGCAAAGGCCCGCAGGGCGGCTTCGTCCCCGTAGGACGCGGTGGTCACCTTTTGGGCCACGTCGCCTGCCGGAGCGGCACCCGGCTCGAAGATATGGCAGCGATAACCAAGGCGGCTGGCGGCGACCGACAGCATCCGGCCCAGCTGGCCGCCGCCGAGGATGCCGATCGCTGCACCCGGCGGGAGGGCGTCAGTCATCCTTCGGCTCCTCGGGGATCGAGGCGGACAGCGCGTCGCGCCAGGCGTCAAGGCGCTTGGCCAGGCCAGCGTCCGACACTGCAAGGATCGCAGCGGCCATAAGTCCCGCATTTGCGGCCCCGCCGATGGCCATTGTGGCAACCGGGTAGCCCCTGGGCATCTGCAGGATGGAGTAAAGCGAATCGACGCCCGCAAGCGCCCTGGTCTGCACCGGGACGCCGATCACCGGAACGCGGGTCTTCGACGCCATCATACCCGGCAGATGCGCCGCGCCACCCGCGCCGGCGATGATCACCTTGAGGCCGCGCGCGACGGCGGTCCTGCCATAGTCCCAAAGCCGGTCGGGGGTGCGATGGGCGCTGACGATCTTGGTTTCGTAAGGAATGCCAAGCTCGTCCAGGATCTCGGCGGCGGCTTTCATGGTGGGCCAATCGCTTTGCGAGCCCATGATGATCCCGACGTGAACGGACACCTGCGCCTCCATGGCTGATGGCGCGCGCTTACCTTGGCTGGCGCGGGGGGGCAAGCCTCAGGCGATGATATCGGGGATAAGCATGTCCTCGATCTTCACGATCTGGTCTTTCAGCGCCAGCTTCTGCTTCTTCAGCCGCCGCAGGGTCAGGACATCGGGACGCCCGGTTTCTTCCAGCGCATGGATGGCCTGATCCAGGTCGCGGTGTTCGCGACGCAGGACTTCAAGACGGATGCCAAGCATTTCGTCGTGGGAAAGTTCGGTGGGCGCGTTCATGGGTCTGGCGAATCGGTTCCTGCCTTGCCGCAAGGATATAGGAAAGCCGGTGGCTTGCGGGAAGGTTTCTGCGGAAAAACCCGGCGAATTGCCGCGATCCGGCGGGACTTGCGGGCCTTGCGGGGCGGGAAGGCACGCCCCATATTCGCCCGGTGCGGTGCCCAGATGCGGGGCCGCAAAGACCGAACCGTCGCTTATGCCAAGGACTGTCCGATGACGAAACTGAGCTTTGGGGCCCATCCCTATCTTCTGGGGTTCGAGCAGCTTGAACGCCTGGTCGAACGCACCGCGAAGTCGGGGGCCGAGGGCTATCCCCCGTTCAACATCGAAGCCGTGGCGGAAAACGCCTACCGGATCACGCTTGCGGTCGCGGGCTTTCGTGAGGAAGACCTGTCGATCACGGTCGAGGACCGGCAGCTGGTGGTGCGGGGACGGCAAACCGACGATGCAGGCGACCGGGTGTTCCTGCATCGCGGCATCGCCGCAAGGGCCTTCCAGCGCAGTTTCGTGCTGGCCGACGGGGTCGAAGTGGCGGGCGCGACGATGGAGCACGGGCTTCTGCATGTCGATCTGCGGCGGCATGTGCCGGAAACCGTGGTGCAGACGATCCGCATCGGCCACAAGGAAGGGGCAAGGAAATGAACACGCCATTCAACGGACTGCCGGCCGGGGCCGACCGCATCGTCTATGTCCGCGAGGTCGCCGTCGTCGACCTGCCGGACGAGGTCCGCGCGCAGATGGGCGACGCCGATGTGATCTGGTCGGTCCACGGGGCGGATGGCCGCCAGCTTGCTCTGGTGGCCGATCGAAACCTGGCCTTCCATCTGGCCCGCGAGCATGATTTCACGCCCCTGAGCGTGCATTGACCGACCTGCATGCGACCGGTCTGACCGATCCCAACGTACAGTATATGGTTCAAGGTTCAGGTGAGAGGAAACTTCTGGCCCTTGAACCGTCCTGACGTGAAGACCAAGGTGCGGGTTCCGGCATTCTCATCAATAAAGAATGCATCGGGCTTCGCCGCGCGTTTGCGCTGTGTCTTGATCAGTCCGTCTGCGTCGACGGTCCAACTGCCCGAGTACCCGCTGCCGTCCGAGTTTGCCACCGTGAAGGTCCCATCCCCCCTGAAGTCAAAGGTCGAGCCGATCTCGGCCTCGAAGGGACCGGCTTCGAAGAAGGCCTTCACCTCTGACCCGGTGAGGGGCTCGGCAAGGGCAACTCCGGAAAAGGCGGCGACAAAGGCAAGCACCAGGGCACTCGATCGGACTGACATACTTGGCTCCATACCAGGCTATCCAACGCCAAGGGCGTCCTGGAACGGTTTCATAAGTGGCATCGGCCTGCAACAGGTTTCGGAGGACGCGAAACATCCCGGAAGCGCGGTCTTTCAGGCCCGGATGAGGCCCATCTGCTCCAGCTTCAGAAGCACCTGGTGCGCGCAGTGGTCGACATCGACGTTTTCGGTATCGACGACCAGTTCGGCGTTGGTCGGGGCTTCGTAGGGGTCGGAGATCCCGGTGAATTCCTTGATCTTGCCTTCGCGCGCCAGCTTGTACAGGCCCTTGCGGTCGCGGCGTTCGCATTCCTCGATGCTGGTCGCGACATGGGTTTCCACGAAGGCGCCGTAAGCCTCCACCATCTCGCGCACGGCACGGCGGGTGGCGGTGTAGGGCGCGATCGGCGCGCAGATCGCGATGCCGCCGTTCTTGGTGATTTCGGACGCGACATAGCCGATCCGCTTGATGTTGAGGTCGCGGTGCTCCTTGGAGAAGCCAAGCTCCGAGGACAGGTGCTTGCGCACCACGTCGCCATCCAGCAGCGTGACCGGACGCCCGCCCATTTCCATCAGCTTGACCATGAGGGCGTTGGCGATGGTGGATTTGCCTGACCCCGAAAGGCCGGTGAAGAAGACGGTGAAGCCCTGCTTCGACCGCGCCGGGCTGGTCTTGCGGAGTTCGGCCACCACTTGCGGAAACGAGAACCATTCCGGGATATCAAGGCCCTCGCGCAGGCGGCGACGCAGTTCGGTGCCGGAAATGTCGAGGACGCTGGAGCCTTCTGGCACTTCGTTCGCGGGGTAATACTGGGCCTTTTCCTGCACATAGACCATGTGCTTGAAGTCGACCATCTCGATGCCGATCTCGGCGGCATGGGCGGCGAACAGCTCCTGGGCGTCATAGGGACCATAGAAATCCTTGCCGGCGCTATTCTTGCCCGGACCGGCATGGTCGCGGCCGACGATCATGTGGGTGCAGCCGTGGTTCTTGCGGATCAGCCCGTGCCACACCGCCTCACGGGGCCCTGCCATGCGCATGGCAAGGTTGAGAAGCGACAGCGCCGTGGTCTGCGCGGGGTACTGGTCCAGGACCGCCTCATAGCAGCGCACGCGGGTGAAGTGGTCCACGTCGCCCGGCTTGGTCATGCCGACAAC
>JBIJDO010000253.1:0-4880 GCA_044344105.1 Tabrizicola sp. | reverse complement strand
AGGATTCTCATTTTGTCATGTTTTGGATATTCTGAACCAAGCCAAGCCGCCGCCCCAGCCCGACGATCATCGCCTGCGCCACCACCATCGCGGGCACCTGGCTGCGGAAGTGGCCCAGCCGCGCCTCGTTGACATAAAGGGCATGCGTCGCCAGCCCGGCGACCGGACTAAGGGCATTGTCGGTGATCACCAGCACGCGGTTGCCCCGTGCGGCGGCCAGTTTCACGACCTCGACCGTCTCGGGCGTGTAGTCGTCGAAGGTCATGGCAAGCAGCGTATCGCCCAGTCCCATCGCGGCCACCTGCATCGCGCGCATTGCCCCGAGGTTGTCGATCAGCTGCGCCCGCCGCCCGATGCTGCCAAGGCCGTAAACGGTATAGGCCCCAAGGCCAAAGGCACCGCGCGCGGCGGCGACATGGACCACCTCGGTCGTGGCCAGCACCTCGACGCAGGCGGCAAGTTCGTCGCGGTCCAGCGCCTCCTCGATGCGGATCAGGGACTGGACGGCCGCCTGCACGAAACTGCCGAAGACATGGCCGGGCCGGTCAAGGTCGGTGTCGGTGATGCCGGGTGCCGCGCGCCGTTCGGCATAGGGCAGGCGCGGGCCGAGAAGCCGCTCCCGGAAGACCAGCTGCAGGTCGGCAAAGCCCTGGAAGCCCAGCTCCTTGGCAAAGCGCGTGATCGTGGCCGGGGGCACGTCCGCCAGGTCCGCCAGCCGGACAAGCGTGGAGACCGCAACCTCCTCCGGGTGGTTCAGGAAGAACTGCGCGACCTGCGCGAGACGCCGGGAGAGCGTGCCCGAACGCGCCACCAGTGCGGCGCGCAGCGCCTCGAAATCGCGGGGGGCGGCCTGGTCCGTCATAGCGCCCCCGCCACTTTCTGCTCAAGGTCGATCACAGCCCCGCTCATCGGGGCCGAGGCCGCCGCCAGCAGGAAGACCGCCAGCCGGGCGCAGTCTTCCGCGGTGACCAGCCGACCAAGCGGCTGCCGCGCGGCTTCGGCTTCGAACCAGTCCGGCCCGTGGCCAAGGGCGGCATGCATCCTGCGTTCGGATTCGGTCGCGACCCAGCCAAGGTTGATGCCGTTCGCCCGGATCCGGTCGGCCATATGCGCATGGGCGGCGTTCTTCGTCAGGGTGACCATGGCCCCCTTGGTCGCCGAATAGATCGCGAGATCGGGATGGCCGCAGTGGGCGTTCATCGACAGGATGTTGACGATCGCCCCCGGAGCCGCACGGCGTTTCATGTCCGCGATGGCCGCCTGCATGAGGAGGAACCCGGCACGGGCGTTGACGGCGAAAAGCCGGTCCCAGATCGCCGGCGTCCCGGTCTCGAACGACCCGCGCGTGGTCAGGCCCGCCGCATTCACCAGCCCGTCGATCCGCCCGAACCGCGTGACTGCCGCTTCGGCAATGGCAGCGGGCGCGGCGCCGTCGGCAAGGTCGGCCACGACCGACACGGCTGACAGCTCCGCCGCGATTCGCGCCAGTCCCGCACCGTCACGGTCGGTCAGCACCAGCCCGCCCACGCCTTCCGCGACCAGCATCCGCGCAATCGCCGCCCCGATGCCGCTTGCCGCACCCGTGACGACGACCGCCTGTGTGCCGAGCCCCAGTTCCATCTGCCGATTCCGTCCCCAGACCTTCACGCCCGCGTGCGCCCATGTTGGCGGGCCTTGGGTGTTCAGGGAAGTCCCTTCACAACAGCTCGCCCACCAGCGGCCCCCAGGTATCGGACAGCGCAAAGCCGGACGGGAACGGATCATCCGGCGAAATCCGCAGGTTTTCCTGGCCATAGACCCAGGCCTTCCCGGTGATCCGCGGCAGGATTGCCGGATAGGGACCGACCCGCGTCTCGCCGATCACTTCGGCGACGAACGTACCCCCGATGATGCTATGCGAGACCCGTCGCGCGCCGACCGGTGCCTCGCCCCGCGCATGAAGGCATGCAAGGTTCGCCGACGAGCCGGTGCCGCAGGGCGACCGGTCCACCCTTCCGGGGTGCAGCGTGGTGCAGGTCCGCACCGTGCCGTCCGCCTCAGGCGCGCGGAACATGACATAGGCGATGTCTGTCAGGCCTGGCAGATCGGGATGGGACACCGCAACCTGACCTTGCAGGTCGGCCTTGATCGCGATCCCCGCCTCGGCCAGCGCCCTGGCGTTCTCGGGGGCGATGGTCAACCCGACCTGCCCGGCATCGACCAGCGTGTAGAACACCCCGCCAAAGGCCAGGTCCACCACCAGCCGACCGAAACCGCGCGTCGCGACCACCTGATCCAGCGCCGTCGCGAAGGCCGGAACGTTGTCGAGGCTCACCGACAGGCAGCGCCCGTTCCGGCACTCGGCACGGGCGGTGACGAGGCCCGCCGCCGTATCCAGACGCACCACCGTCTCCGGCTCGACCATCGCGACCCGCCCGCTTTCCAGAAGTGCGGTGACGACGCAGATCGCGTTCGAACCCGACATCGGATGCGCGCGGTCGGCCTGCAGCACGATGAAACCGGCATCGGCATCCGGGCGGCAGGGCGGCAAGAGAAGGTTCACCGTCTGCGCCACATGGGCCCGCGGCTCGAAGGTCAGGAACCGGCGCAGACTGTCATCCACATGATTGATATGGTTCATCTTCTCAAGCACGGTCGCACCGGGGATGTCCGGTGCGCCCTGGATCAGGACCTTGCCCGTCTCGCCCTGGCAGTGAACGAGCAGCAACTCATAGGCGGCGTCGAACTGCATGACCGGCTCCTCGATGCGTCGTCAGAAACGGTTGATCCGATAGGGGTGAAGGTCAAGCGAGGGCTTCGCACCGGCAATCAGCTCGCCCATCAGCCGCGCGCTGGTGGCTGCAAGGGTCAGGCCCAGATGCCCATGCCCGGTCGCGTAGAAGACCCCCGCCGTCCGGGCCGAGGCGGACAGGATCGGCACCGTGTCCGGCAGCGCCGGGCGGTGACCCATCCATTCGCTGGTCTCCTTGACCTGCAGTCGTGGCAGGGCCTCCAGCGCGCGTTTCACGGTGACCTTGGCGCGGCGATAGTCGGGTGGCGCGTCAAGGCCTGCCATCTCGACCGTTCCGCCGATGCGAAGGCCGCCTGCCGTTGGCGTGACCATGAAGGCGCGGGCGGGCCAGATGATCGAATGCCGCATCGTGATGCCGGGGGCCATGATCTGCGTGTGATAGCCGCGCTCGGTCTCCAGCGGGATCGGCTCATCCAGCATCGCCGAAAGCCGCCCGGAAAAGGCCCCGGCGGCAATGACGACGGTATCGGTGGCAAGGCTGCGGCCATCGGCCAGCGCGACCCCGGTGATCCGGTCCGACCGGGCGAACCCGGCAACCTCGCCCCGCTCCACCCGCCCCCCCAGCGTGGTGAACCGATCCGTCAGCGCCACGACCAGCCGGTAGGGATCGCGGATCGACCGGTTCTGCGGGAAACGCACGGCCATGCCGATCCGGTCGCTCAACTCCGGCTCCAGGGCGCGCAGGGATTGGCCATCCAGAATCTCGTGCGGAAGGCCGAAGCGTTCCAGAATCCCGATATGCTCGCGGTCGGCCTTGAACTCGGCGGCATCGGTGTACAGCGAAAGGCAGCCTTCTTCGCTGATCCAGTCGGAAAGCCCGGCCTCAGCCAAAAGGGCCACGTTGTCCTGCAAAGCATGGGCACAAAGGGCAGCCCCGGCGGCTTCCAGGGCGCGCAGCTTTGCCGGGCGCGACGCGGCCAGAAAGCGCAGGAACCAGGGGATCAGGCGCGGCATGTAGGCCGGGCGCACCCGCACCGGACCTTCAGGGTCGAGCAGCCAGCCCGGCATCTGCCGCCAGATCGCGGGGCGCGAGGCGGGCATGAACTCGGTCACCGCAATCGAGGCGAGGTTGCCGAAGGACGCCCCCCGTCCGGGAGCATCCCGGTCGATCAGGGTGACCGCATGCCCCCGTTTCTGCAATTCGTAGGCAAGGGTTGTGCCGATGATCCCGGCACCGACGACGACGGTGGCCACGTCACTTCCAGTCCAGGATGGGCTGCATCGCGGCCTTCAGTTCAGTCTTTTCGGCGTCCGTCAGCGGGCCAAAGGGCATCCGGCATGCGCCGACCGGGTTCCCCTGCAACTGACAGCCGTATTTCAGCTTCTGTACGAACTTGCCCGATTCCAGCACGTTCATCGCGGGCCAGAGGGCGATCATGATCTCTTTCGCCCGGGCGTGGTCCCCCCGGCGGAAGGCGGCGTCCATGTCGCAGATCGGCCTGGCAAGGAAGTTTGCCGGGCCGCAGATCCAACTGTCGGCGCCCCAGTGCATGAAATCCCACGCAATGTCGTCCGACCCGGACACCAGCTGCAGCCGCCCGGCATAGCGGGTGGAAATCCCGACGGCGCGCTGCAGGACGCCGCTGCTCTCCTTGATGCCGATGATCCGGGGGTCGTCGGCCAGCGCATCCAGCGCCTCATACCCGATCTCAACCCCGTCCTTTCCGGGGTAGGAGTAGAGGACGATGTTCATGTCGGTCGCGTCCAGCACGGCCCGGAAATGGCGGATGATCTCACCTTGCGTCGGCCGGGTGTAGTACGGGACGGCCAGCAGGACCGCGTGATACCCCAGGTCCTTGGCCCTGAGCGTGTTCGCGATCACTCCGGCGGTATGGGGGGCGTTGGTTCCGGCGATCAGCGTCTCGCCCGGTGCGGCGAAATCCCTGACGAAGCGCAGGACACTGTCGCGTTCGGCATCCGACATCATGTTGTATTCGCCCGAGGATCCGCAGGGCACCCAGCCCGCAACACCTGCCGCGCGAAGGACGGTCAGATGCCGGGTGAAGGCTGGAAAATCGATGGCGCCGCCCGCGTCAAACGGGGTCACGAGGGCGGGCTGCTCGCCCTGAAGCTTCAGCTTGGCCGGACC
>JBIJDO010000227.1:0-5199 GCA_044344105.1 Tabrizicola sp. | reverse complement strand
GCGCAGGATTGCTGTCATATTTTGCCGACACAATGCCGACATGATATCGCGTCGGCAAGTGGGAAGTTTTCTGTGTCGACAAGATTTATTGCTTCGGCTAGTGTCAGGCATGTCGGAAGGTCTTGAAATGGAAGCAGAACCGGAAACCCGGCTTGCCCGCGGGATGGGCCTGAAGCGGGTCTACGAGGTCCTGCGCGACGAGATCCTTGCCCTGACGCTGGCTCCCGGTCTGATGCTGGACGAAACCTCGCTGGCCGACCGGTTCGGGATGTCCCGCTCTCCGGTGCGCGAGGCCCTGATCCGGCTGGCGGGCGAGGGGCTGGTGGTGATGCTGCCGAACCGGTCGACCATCGTGGCCCCGATCGACATCACCAGCTTTCCGAAATACGTCGAGGCGCTGGACATCGCGCAGCGGATGAACACCCGGCTTGCGGCAGAGTTGCGGACCGAGGCCGACCTGAAAGCGATCACTGCCCGGCAGAAGCAGTTCGAGGCCGCCGTGCGGTCGGGCAGGCATCTGGCGATGTCAGAGGCGAACAAGGACTTTCACGCGGCCATCGCGGTGGCGGGAAAGAACCCCTACCTGTCCGCCTTCTACGACCGGCTGCTCGACCAGGGGCGGCGGATGTTGCACCTGCATTTCGACTATCTGGAACGGACGCGGGACGGGTATCTGCTGACCGACGAGCATGACCTGATGATCGAGGCGATCCGGGACCGGGATGTCGACCGCGCCGACGCTCTGGCCCATGCCCATACCCGCCAGTTCCGCGACAACTTCCTGCGCTACATGACCGAGAACCATGCGGGGGCGATGCGGCTGGATGGGCCTGCGAACCCGGAAAGGACAGGGACATGACAGACCGGCTTTCACGGGCGCTTGCCCTGATCGATGCGGCCAATGCGGCCGACCCGAAGGGCGAGGCGCCGGTCTACGGGCAGCGGATGACGGCGGAGCTGGCCCGCCTCGTCCCGCAGGCGTCCGAGGTCCTGCAGGTCGCGGCGCGGGGGCAGCATGTCGAGCGGTGGCTTCTGCCCCGGTCGGATTACCCGGAGGGCAAGGCAGGCTATCTGGACTGGCGGCGGGAGCAGGGGCGGCGGCATGCGGCCCGGGTGGCGGGGATCATGGCGGAGGCCGGGTTTCCGGCTGCCGACTGCGAGCGGGTGGGGGTCCTGCTGAGAAAGGAAGGGATCAAGCGCGACCCGGAGGTGCAGGCCTTGGAGGACGTGATCTGCTTTGTCTTCCTGAAATGGTACTTCGCCCCCTTCGCCGCCGAGCGGGACAGTGAGGCGACCCTGGATATCGTCCGGAAGACCGCCCGGAAGATGTCGGAGGCGGGGCGGGCGCGCGTGCTGGAGGAGTTCGATCTTCCGGCCCCCCTGGCCGCGGCATTTCGGGGGTCGTGAGAAGGTGCCCACGCGTGGGCAGTTTCTGGAAGCCATGATTTTCAAAGGCTTGGCGGTGGGCATTCAGGTTTTCTTAACCGTTGCCACCAGCCCCGGTAGACCCGTTCCGGGCGATCTGACGCCGAGTCTCGACAGCGCTTTCCAATCGATGCGGTTGCTTAGAGCGTGTCAGGGTTTGGTTGAAGCATACCCTGCATGTCGAAGGTATCTTTGGCATTCGTCGGGCGTGAAGTCGTCCAGGAGGTTTCCGACCCGTCGCCATGAGGCTTCGATGGTGCGCTCGTCAGCTTTTCGGAACAGGGTTTTCAGTTTGGCAAAGACCATTTCGATAGGGTTCAGGTCCGGGCTGTAGGGCGGCAGGAACAACAGATGCGCGCCGGCGTCGCGGATCAACTGGCGGGCGGGCGGGCCTTTGTGGCTGCCGAGATTGTCGGCAATGATGATGTCGCCGGGTGTCAAAGTCGGCACGAGGCATTGCCCGACCCATGCTGTGAACATCTCGCCGTTGATCGGCCCGTCCAGGACGAAGGGCGCGACGATGCCGTCCTGGCGCAGACCTGCCAGAAACGTCAGGGTCTTCCAGTGCCCATGCGGGACATGCGCCGTCAGACGTTTCCCCTTCGCGGCCCAGCCGCAGGTCCGGGTCATGTTGGTCTTGATCCAGGTTTCGTCTATGAAGATCAGCCGCTTGGGGTCCAGCCGATGCTGATGCGCCTTCCAGCGCGCCCGGAACCGCGCCACCTTCGGGCGAAACTGCTCCGCCGCCATCAGGGTCTTTTTTTGACCGTCTGGCCCGCGCGCCTTACAAAGCGCCAGACCGTGTCATGCGCGACCGTCACGCCGCGAACGGCAAGTTCCGCGGTCAGTGCGCGGATCGTCAGGTCGGGCTTTTCGGCGAGCCGGGCCAGCAGCCAGTCGCCGACCTCACCCGCGAGAACAGGCGCACGATGACCGCCGATCTTGCCGGGAACCTGCCCACGCCCCGCACGCTGCCGCTGACCGATCCGCACGGCCGAAGCAACCGAAACCCCAAACCGCTTCGCCGCAGCCCGAACCGTTTCACCTTCCCCCAACGCAACGGCAACACGCATCCGGAGGTCTATCGAAAGTGGTGCAACCATGCTCTGCCCCTTCATCTGGTGGACAGAGTGAATCACAACACAGTCAATCGGGGAATCCCATTTCCGATTCAATCATGCGCAGACATGCTCTAGGGTTGCGTTAACTTCTGCCACGCAGTCCCCGGACGGGCGTAGGTCAGGGTCGGACCGGAGGTAAACGCCGCGACGCCGGGCGGGGAAAGCCAACTTTCGACGGTCACTTTCCCGGCCTCTAACGTCACGAGCGCGAAATCGTTGGTGCCGGTCTTGAGCCGGGTTGAAATGGCGGTTCCGACCTGCAGGAAGAGGACCCCGGCGGCGGTTTCGGCGAAACCGGTGTGCGGCATGTGGGTGTGGCCGGAGAGCACAATGTCGGCCCCGGCCTGCGCAAGGGCGGCCAGTGCCTCAGCCGGATCGGCGATGTCGGCGGGGGTGCCGTCGGCGGCGGGCACCGGGGCGTGGTGCATCACGGCGATGCGCCATCGTCCGGTATCAACGGCGGCGAAACTGTCGGTCAGGCGGTGCACCGATGAAGGCTTAAACCGCCCGGATTTCCATACGAAAGGGTTCGCCGTGTTCACACCTTGCACGACGGCATCTGGGAGGTGGGCGAGGGGCTCAAGCTTTGGGCCGAAGGCGCTGCGGTAGCCTGCAAAGGGGGCGAGCAGGCGGAAGGGCAGGTTGTGCAGCGGCACATCATGGTTGCCGGGAACGCAGAGAACCGGGCCAGGCAGACGGGTGACGAAATCGCGCGCCGCTTGAAACTGGTCCGACCGCGCGCGCTGGGTCAGATCGCCGGAGATCACGCAAAGATCGGGCTTCAGGCGGTGGGCCAGATCGAGGAACGGGTCCACCAGCCGCGCGTCGACCGCGCCGAAGTGTATGTCGGAAAGATGCAGGATGCGGCTCATTCCGGGGTGTCGGCTTTCCCTGGCGGCAGGATGACCCGCAGGACATGGTCGTTCAGCCGGATGCGCAGGGGCAGCGGCATGCGCAGCTTTTCCCCGTCCAGCGCCACGGACATCCGCTTTCGCCCACGCACGCCCACGGCAAGCCGTCGCGGGGTCGAGACGATGACATCGCGGCCATGATCGACCTTTTTGCGGATCAACCGCCAGGCGAGGCGGAGAAAGCCAAGCCGGGTCTGCTGATGTGCCAGGAAGACGACGAAACGGTCGTCCGAAATGGCGTCCGCGCCTTCAAGGCCAAACTGGTCAAGCTGATAGGCCGAGCGCGCGACGAAGAGCATCGGCGTGCGGATGCGGTGGCGGGTCTCGTCCTGGTAGATCTCCATCCGGTGCGGCGACTGGAAGCGCAGGATGGTGCGCAACGACGCCAGATGCGCCAGAAAGCGGTAGCGGCCGAAGCGGGCATAGGTCGCCTCGCGTTCCTCGAGGATCGCGGGGTAGATGCCGATCGAGACGTTGTTGAGGAAGACCCGGCCGTTCAGCGTGCCGACCTTGATGTCATGCGGCTTGCCGTCGAGGATGGCGCGGGCGGCGGTTTCGGGGTCTTCGGGCATCTTCAGGCCGCGGGCGAAATAGTTGAAGGTGCCCAGCGGCAGCACGGCAAGGGCAGCCTGCGTCCCGGCCAGGGCGTGGGCGACCCCGGCCACCGACCCGTCGCCCCCGGCGGCGACCACAATGCGAAAGCCCTCACCGACGGCGCGGGCGGCTTCGTCCGCCGGATCGCCGGAGAAGGGGCGCAAGGTCGCACGGTCGCCAAAGACGGCCATGGCCCGGTCCACCGCGCCGGGATTGCGCAGGGACGTGCCCGAGCGGGGGTTGGCGAGGACGCAGATGTCAGGCTTGCGGTTGGTCATTTGTCCCCCGGTCTGCAAGGGGACTTAGGTGCGCAGGCCGGTTTCTTCCAGCAGGCCCATCCGCTTGGCCTCGTAATAGTAGCCCTTGGCGTACCACATCACCGCGCGGTCCTGGGAGCCGCCCGACACCAGCCAGGCCCCGCGCAGGTACTTGCCCGCATAGATGAGGTTGGTCTCGGCATCGAGAAGACCTTCGGGCGCACCCCGGTAGCCCATGGTCCGCGCGGTCTGCGGCAGGATCTGCATCAGGCCGTAGTAGGGGCCGTTGCGCGCCGCCGGATTGTAGTCGCTTTCGCGCTGGATCACCCGATGCAACAGGCTTTCCGGGATGCCGTGAACGCCCGCATACTTGCGGATCAGGGCGCGCATTTCGGGTGTCTCTCCGGGGTAGAGGTCACCTTGTGATACCGATGGACCGGCGGACCTGCGGCCACATCCGGCCAGTGCGGCGGCGGCGGCGACAAGGACCAGGCGGCGGCGGGACAGGGACATGGGGCGCGGCTCCAGATTGACGCCGCCCTGAGTGCGTCGGCTTTCATCAGGTTGCAACCCGGCAGCGGCGGACTGGGCAGGAATCGGCCCGTGGCGGCATGGAGCAGGTAAGCATTCCCGGACCTGCCAAACCGGACGATCCGTGCGAGGCTACAAAGGCTGGAATTTCCCGGCATGTCTCACGTCTTGCATTTTCAGGAGAGTTTCATGGCTGACAGCATTGCTGCAACGACGTCGAAGGACGTCCAGAAGGCGCTCGCCAGGCGGCTGGCCCGGCGCGAGTTGAAAGACGACACCATCGCCGCGATCACCAAGCGCATCGTCCACGACGGGCTGAAGATCGGCGGGGTGGATTTCTGCCCCTACGGCATCTGCATC
>JBIJDO010000432.1:0-2779 GCA_044344105.1 Tabrizicola sp. | reverse complement strand
CATGTCCTCGGCCAGCTTCCACAGATGCGGCACGGTCCGAAGGCCGCGCATGATGCCGCCGATGCCCAGCGTGTCGGCAATGGTCTGACGCAGGCCCACCTGCTTCGGCAGGTCGAAGTCGGTGACGGTGCAGGGCTTGTAGCCGCCGATCTGGAAGGCGACGATCACGAAATCCGCGCCTTCGATCGCGCGACGCTGGTCCATATGCGTCTCGACCGTCGCGGGCACCCCCAGCGAGGTGATCATCTTCCGCGCCACCAGCTCGGATTCCTCCAGCCGCTTCCTGTCGATGTCCATCAGGCTGATCCGGGCACCGGCCAGCGCCGGCATCGACAGGGCGTCGCCGATCAGGTTCTTCATGAAGACGGTCGACCCCGCCCCGATGAAGGCAATCTTCGTCATTTGACTGCTCCAAGCGTAAGTCCGGCGATGAAGTGCCGCTGCATCAGGAAGAACATCGCCACAGGGGGCAGCGCGGCCAGGATCGAACCCGCGGAAACCAGATGCCATTGGGCGATCCACTGGCCGTTCAGCGATGACAGGCCCGCCGTGATCGGCTGCGCGTCGGGGCTGGTGGTCAGGACCGTGGCCCAGAAGAAATCGTTCCAGATGAAGGTGAAGACCAGCACTGACAGGGCGGCGATGGCGGGGCGCATCAGCGGCAGCACGATGTACCAGAAGATGCGCCATTCCGCGACGCCCTCGACGCGGGCGGCCTCGATCAGTTCGAACGGCAGCGCCTTGATGAAGTTCCGCATGAAGAGGGTGCAGAACCCGGTCTGGAACGCGATGTGGAAAAGCGCAAGTCCCCAGTAGGTGTTGTACATGCCGAGGCTGAGGGTCATGTCGCGGACCGGAACCATCAGGATCTGGAACGGCACGAAGTTTCCGGCGACGAACATGAAGAAGATCAACAGGTTGGCCTTGAACCTGTAGACCGCCAGCGCAAAGCCGGTCATCAGCGACAGGGCGACCGCGCCGATCACCGTCGGGATCGTCACGATGAACGAGTTCCGGATGTATTGCAGCATCGGCGTGTTGCGGAACACGTCGGCGTAGTTCTCGAACGCCAGATAGGACGGGATGCCGAAATAATTCCCCTGCGCCAGGTCGGATGCGGGCCGGACCGAGGTGATCGCGACCCCCAGAAGCGGGAACAGCCACAGGATCAGCGCCAGCGGCAGCGCGATGGAATAGATCCACTGGGCGGCCTGGCTGCGTTGCTGGATCGGTCTGGGGAACATCGCCTATCGCTCCGTCTCGTCGCGCCACATCTTCCAGATGAAGCCCGAGATGAAGACCATCATGATCGCGAACAGCACGACGGCGATGGCCGCGCCATAGCCCATCCGGTAGCCGTATTCCGACAGGGCGGTTTCATACATGTAGTAGGACAGCACGCGGGAGGATCCGAACGGCCCGCCCGCCGTCATGATCGACACCAGGTCGAAGGACCGCAGCGCGCCGATCACCGTCACGACCACCGCGATGAAGGTGGCCGGGCGCGTAGAACCACGAGAAGATCAACCCGACCACGACCTGGGAGATCACGAAGGGAAAGAAGAACAGCGACTTGTAAAGCCGGATGCCGGTGACCGTCTGGTTCAGGAAGATCGCGATGAACAGCCCCGCCGGAACCGCCAGCAGATACAGCGCCAGCCAGATGATGTTGTTCACGAAGGAGGTGCGCATGTTCGGATCGGTGGTCATCTCGGCATAGTTGGCCGTTCCGATCCAGACCTTCTCGCCCAGTCCATCCCAGTCGTAGAAGCTGATCCACATCGACTGGAAGATCGGGATGATCACGTAGACGACGAACATCGCCAGGCCGGGGGCCAGGAACAACCACGGGGCCAAGCGGCGCTGGTTGGCTTTCCAGGTGGTCGACATCGCGGGACCTCGCTTGGTGAAGAATGCCCCGAGAGGCGAACCTCTCGGGGACGGCAGTGTTACGGGCGCCGCGAACAGCGCCCGCAGGGAGCCTTACTTGTAGACCTGGCCGCGCACCTGCTCCAGCCGGGTCAGGATCGCGTCAAGCTGGTCGGGCTGGATCATGAACTGCTGGAAGCCTTCCATCCCGGCCTTCGCCATTTCCGCCGGGGCGTCCCGATCGAAGAACTGCGCGATGCCGCCCGGCGTCGTCGACAGCAGCTCGAACCCGGCCTTCAGGAACGGATCGTCCCCGACCGCCGAGCCCGAGTTGACCGGCAACTGACCCAGCGCCTCGTTCAGCTTGGTCTGCACATCGGCACGCGCGACGAAGGCCATGAACTTCTTCGCGTCATCGACGTTCTTCGCCCCCGCCGGGATGAAGACCGCGTCGGTCGGCGCCTCTTCGGCGCGCGGCACGTCCGGGTTGATCGTCGGGAACGGCAGGAAGCCCAGCGTGTCGTTGGTCATGCCGCCTTCCTTGAACGCCGCCACGGCAAAGTTGCCCATGACATAGTTCGCCGCCTTGCCCTGCACGATCAGCGGCACCGCGTCCTGCCAGTCGATCGCGGCATGGTTCGCGGTGGTGTAGGGCACCACCTTGGCCCATTCGGCAAACGTCGCGCGCACCCGGTCATCGGTCCACGGAATCTCGCCGTTGGTCAGCGCCTTGTGAAACTCATAGCCGTTGGTGCGCAGGTTGAGATAGTCGAAGATCCCTGCCGTCGGCCACAGCTGGCTGGAGCCGGTGGTCAGGCAGTCGATGCCCGCCGCCTTGAACTTCTCGCAGTTGGCGATGAACTCGTCCCAGGTTGCGGGAACGGTCGCGCCGACCTGCTCGTAGACCGTC
>JBIJDO010000431.1:0-2798 GCA_044344105.1 Tabrizicola sp. | reverse complement strand
GATGCCGCGGGCAAGGCCGATCACCAGCGCCACGCCCAGAAGGTCGCGCGCGCCGGTGATGAAGGCGCCGGTCAGCCCCTTTTCGCCCAGCCGGCCGATCAGCCCGACGACGATGGCCGAGGCGAAGAACATCGTGCTCATCTCTGCCATCCACCAGCCCTGGGACGACACGCCCCAGATCAGCGCCGCGAAGGTCAGCGCGAAGACGACGAGGACCAGCGACTGCGTGCCGGTCAGCGTCGCGCCCTCGCCGGTGGCGGCCCCGCCCGCAAAGGCGGTGCGGTGGTCGGCGGCAAGGTCGGCCACCCGCGACAGCGACGGATCGCGCCGGACCCGCATCGCATAGCTCATGACATAGCCGATGCAGATCGCCAGCCCCCCGATCAGCAGCACCAGCCGCAGGGCCAGCCCGTCGGTAAAGGCGACACCCGCCGCGTTCGACGCGATCACCGTGGCAAAGGGGTTGATGGTGGACCCCAGCGTGCCGATCCCGGCCCCCAGAAGGATGATCGCCGCCCCGGTGACGGCATCGTATCCCGCCGCGATCATCACCGGGATCAGCAGCCCGTAGAAGGCCAGCGTTTCCTCGGCCATGCCATAGGTGGTGCCGCCCAGCGCGAAAAGGCTCATCAGAAGCGGGATCATCCAGATCTCGCGCCCCTTCAGCCGCGCCATGGCCCGGCGGATGCCGGTATCGATGGCGCCGGTCGCGTTCACCACGCCCAGAAAGCCGCCAAGGATGATCACGAACAGCGCCACGTCGATCGCGTTGGCCGAATAGCTGACCGGATCGTAGAACCCGGCAATGGGGGCCATCAGGATGTCGATGAGGCCCTGCGGATTGGCCTCGACCGTCTTGTAGGTCCCGGCGACCGCGATCTCGCGGCCGACGGCCTCGCTTTCCACCCGGTCGAACTGGCCGGCCGGGATGATCCAGGTCAGGGCGCCGACCAGGACGATCAGCAGGAACAGGATCGTGTAGGCGGTCGGGAACCGGCTGGCCAGGCGGTCGGCTCCCGGTCCGGTGGTGGCGTCGCTCATGCGGTGTTCCTTTCAGGCAGTTGGGAGGAGGTGGCCCTATTCGCCACCATCCATCTTCATCATCAGCGCCGAGATCGGCGCGGGAATATCCGCTTCGGTAAAGCGCTTCTGCTCTCCGGCGTCGTGGACGAAGGCGATGATGTCGGCCAGGTCCTGCCCGGTCAGTTCGATCGGGGCGCCCAGTTCCTCGCGCTGCAGTGCGACCATCGCCTCGGACCCGCGCCACATGCCGGCGGCAAAGTCGAACGGGTTCATCATCGGTTCCATGTGCTCGGCGTCCATCGGCGGCGCATCCGCGCCACCGACCCCGTTGACCGAGTGGCAGAGCACACAGCCCTTGGCCGCGAAAAGTTGCCTGCCCGCCGCCGCATCCATGCGGGGCAGGATGATGCCGGTGGCCATCATCGGCATCGTGTCGCCCATCATCTTCTCCTGTGCGACGGCAGGCGCAAGCGCACCAGCCGCAAGCCAGAACCACAGGATGCGCAAGAATGCCGTCATGGCGTGGCCCCTCCGGCAACACTTCCCCAAGGCAGGAACGCCGGAACCCGCGCGGCCCAGGCGTCGTATTCGGCACCAAACCGGGCGCGCGCCTCCCGCTCCTCGGTGCGGGCCAGGCGCAGGTACATCCAGATCAGCACGGGATACATGGCAAGTGTCAGGATCGTCGGCCACTGCACCAGAAACCCGGTCAGGATCAGCACGAAGCCCACATATTGCGGATGGCGCATCCGCGCGTAGGGGCCGGTCGTGGCCAGCCTGCCCGCGCGCTGTGCCGCGAAAAGCACCGGCCAGGCCGTCGACAGCAGCCAGAACCCGCCGCCGATCAGCACGAAGCTCAGGATATGGAACGGGCCGAAATGCGGGTTGGCCTTCCAGCCGAACATCATCTCGGGCAGATGGCCCGCATCGTGCGAGAACCAGTCGATGCCGGGATAGGCGGATTGCAGCCAACCCGACAGGAGGTAGATCGTCAGCGGAAAGCCGTACATCTCGGCAAAAAGCGCCACCAGAAAGGCGCTGAACGCGCCGAAACTGCGCCAGTCGCGCGGGGTCTTCGGCTTGACGAAGCTCAGCGCGAAGATGATGAACACCGCCGCGTTGACGGCCGCAAGAATCCACAGCCCATAGGCGGGCGCGCTGTCCGGGGTCATGGCTGGACATCCTTTTTCCCGGTCGCCGCATCGGCGGGGTTCGGCCCCGATGGCCCGGCCCCGTGCCCTCCGTGCCCCCCATGCCCGCCGTGCATGAAGGCATGCAGCCCGATGCA
Source organism: Tabrizicola sp. (assembly GCA_044344105.1). Classification (GTDB taxonomy): domain Bacteria; phylum Pseudomonadota; class Alphaproteobacteria; order Rhodobacterales; family Rhodobacteraceae; genus Tabrizicola. Next base: position 487 of record JBIJDO010000431.1, on the reverse strand, counting down.
GGCGAAAAGCGGCAGCAGGATCAGCAGGTTGCCAAAGGGGATGTGCAGCCGGTGTTCGTAGACAAGAAGCAGGGCACCAAGCCCGGCAAATCCGACAAGCGCGATGCGCCACCGCGTCCGTGACGGGGTATCGGGGCTGGCTGTCTCTTCGGAATGGCGGTGTTCGTGCATGGTCGCGGTCCTTTGGTGACACGGGATTCGATCCTGTGCAGAGGGAATGACGCGCCCGACGACGCCACATTACATTGCAGGATTGCCGTCGCCCGGCGGCATGCTGCGGTGCCGCCGCCGGAATTGACTCAGGTCAAGGCGCCGCCTGCCGTCCCGGCCTAGCGAAAGGCATGGAGCACGCGATCAACAGGCCAGACGTCCTTGCCGCGAATGCCGTTCGGGGTTTCCTGAAGGCAATCGTCTGCGGGCTGCTGGTCCTGTCACTGATCGCCGCACTTCTTGAATTGCAATGGCCTTCCGAAAGAAGCCTGGCCGA
>JBIJDO010000428.1:0-2813 GCA_044344105.1 Tabrizicola sp. | reverse complement strand
AATCACCGGGTCCGAGACCTTTGTCCACCTGACCCATGGGCCGGACCGCTGGGTCGGGCTGATCCACGGGGTCCATCCCTTGCAGGCCGGATCGCAGACCTCGGTCTTCGTCGATCCCGCCCATGTCTACCTCTTCGACACCGCGGGCCGCCTGGCATCAGCCGCCCCTTACGCGATGGCGGCCTGACATGTCCCGGATCACGCTTTCCAAACTCGCCCACAGCTACCTCGCGAACCCCGCCAGCGACGCCGACTATGCGCTGAAGGAGATGGACCATGTCTGGCAGGACGGCGGTGCCTACGCGCTTCTCGGCGCCTCGGGCTGCGGCAAGACCACGCTTCTGAACATCATTTCCGGCCTCGTGCGGCCGTCGCAGGGCCGGGTCCTGTTCGGCGACCGGGACGTGACCGATGCCGCCACGACCGAACGCAACATCGCGCAGGTGTTCCAGTTCCCGGTCGTCTACGACACGATGACCGTGCGCGACAACCTCGCGTTCCCGTTGCGCAACCGGGGGATGGACGCCGCCTACATCGCCAGGCGCGTGGGCCAGATCGCGAAGATGATCGGGATGGAGGACATCCTGTCGAAAAAGGCCCGTGGCCTCACGGCGGATGCCAAGCAGAAGATCTCCCTTGGCCGCGGCATGGTGCGCGAGGACGTGAACGCGATCCTGTTCGACGAGCCGCTCACCGTCATCGACCCCCACATGAAATGGGAGCTGCGGACCCAGCTGAAGGACCTGCACCGCGAGTTCGGCCACACGATGATCTACGTGACCCACGACCAGACCGAAGCGCTGACCTTCGCGCAGAAGGTGGTGGTCATGCATGACGGCCGCGTCGTCCAGATGGGCACGCCCGAAGAGCTGTTCGAGACCCCGGCCCACACCTTCGTCGGCTACTTCATCGGCTCGCCGGGGATGAACCTCTTCGACGCCGAAGTGACCGGCACCGAGGCACGGCTGCAGGGCATTTCGGTGCCTCTGGGGGCGGCCTATGGGCCGACAACGGGACGCACCCAGATCGGCATCCGCCCGGACTACGTCACGGTCGGGACCAAAGGCCTGCCGGTCACGGTGAAACGGGTCGAGGACGTGGGCCGCCACCGCATCCTGCGCGCGGACCTCGCCGGGCAGCCCTTGAACGCGATCCTGCCCGAAGGCGCCACGGTGCCCGCCGACCCCCGCGTCAGCTTCCCGGCGGGGAAGATCAACGTCTACGCCAACGACTGGCGCGTCTCACCGATGGGGGCCTGAACCATGGAAAAGACCCAGAACAACAAGGCCTGGTTCCTCGTCCTGCCCGTCCTTGTCCTGGTGGCCTTCTCGGCCATCCTGCCCCTGATGACGGTGGTGAACTACGCCTTCAACGACACGTTCGGCAACAACGAATTCTTCTGGGCCGGGCTGGACTGGTTCGAGGACCAGATCACCTCGGACCGCCTGCACCAGGCTCTCGGCCGCCAGATCCTGTTCTCGCTGATCATCCTCGCGATCGAAGTGCCGCTCGGCATCTTCATCGCGCTCAACATGCCGAAGTCCGGCTTCTGGGCCTCGTTCTGCCTTGTCCTCATGGCGCTGCCGCTTCTCATCCCGTTCAACGTCGTCGGCACCATCTGGCAGATCTTCGGCCGCGTCGACATCGGGCTTCTCGGCTACACGCTGGCCGCGATGGGCATCGACTACAACTACACCAACGACCCCCTCGACGCCTGGATCACCGTCGTCGTGATGGACGTCTGGCACTGGACCTCGCTCGTCGCCCTTCTCTGCTACGCGGGCCTCCAGTCGATCCCGCAGGCCTATTACCAGGCCGCCCGCATCGACCAGGCGACCCGCTGGTCGGTCTTCCGCTACATCGAGCTTCCGAAGATGAAGGGCGTCCTTCTCATCGCCGTTCTCCTCCGCTTCATGGACAGCTTCATGATCTACACCGAGCCCTTCGTCGTCACCGGCGGCGGCCCCGGCAACTCCACCACCTTCCTGTCGATCGACCTTGCCAAGATGGCCACCGGCCAGTTCGACCTTGGCCCCGCTGCTGCCTTCTCGATCATGTACTTCCTCGTCATCCTCCTGATCTCATGGGTCTTCTACACCGTGATGACCAACCTTGACCGTGAGGAGAACCGCTGATGCGCATCAAGTCCTCTGCCATCGTCATGGCGCTCTACCTCCTGTTCCTTCTGATCCCGATCTACTGGCTGATCAGTATGAGCCTGAAGACCAATACCGAGATCACCGGGACCTTCACCCTGTTCCCGCAGGACCTCACCTTCCGCAACTACGCGGTGATCCTGACCGACCCAAGCTGGTACATGGGCTATGTCAACTCGGTGATCTACGTGACGATGAACGTGGTCATCACCATCACCGTGGCGCTGCCGGCCGCCTATGCCTTCAGCCGCTACAGCTTCATGGGCGACAAGCATCTCTTCTTCTGGCTTCTGACCAACCGCATGGCCCCCCCGGCGGTCTTCGCGCTGCCGTTCTTCCAGCTTTATTCCGCGATGAACCTGATCGACACCCATATCGCGGTGGCGCTGGCGCACACGCTGTTCAACGTGCCGCTCGCGGTCTGGATCCTGGAAGGCTTCATGCGCGGCGTCCCGAAGGAGATCGACGAGACCGCCTATATCGACGGCTACTCCTTCCCGCGCTTCTTCGTGAAGATCTTCATTCCGCTGATCGCGTCCGGCATCGGCGTCGCGGCCTTTTTCGCCTTCATGTTCTCCTGGGTGGAACTCCTGCTGAGCCGCACCCTCACCACCACCGACGCCAAGCCCATCGCCGCCGTGATGACCCGCACGGTCA
>JBIJDO010000427.1:0-2821 GCA_044344105.1 Tabrizicola sp. | reverse complement strand
GACAGCGACCGGATGTAGTGGGTCATGTCGAAATCATAGGCCGTGACGCGCTCCTTGTACTGCGCATCGTCGATCCTGTTCAGCGTCGCGCTGATGCCAAGCGCCTTCAATGCCTCGATGTAGACCTCGGCGGTCGCGGCCATCTCGTCCTGACCGGTGACCAGCGTGATCTCGAAGGCGAAGGGCTGGCCTTGGGCGTTCTTCAGCACGCCATCCGCGTCCACCGTCCAGCCCGCCTCTTCCAGAAGCGCCGCCGCCGCGCGGATGTTCTTGCGGTTGGCCTGCGCGCCATCGGACACCGGCAAGGCGTAGCCTTCGAGCGCACCAGGCAAGAGCTCGGCCCGGAACGGCTCCAGAAGCGCCCGTTCGCGCCCCTCGGCAGGGATGCCGGGGGTCATGCCCAGGACCGAGTTGCCGAAGTAGGACGGGATGCGCGGCAGAAGGCCCCCGTTCAGCGTGTCATTGATGAATTCGAAGTTGAAGGCGAGGATCAGCGCCTCACGCACGCGCCAGTCCGCGAAGAGCGGCTTGCGGGTGTTCATCACGAAGCCCTCGATCCCCGAAGGACGGCCATGTGGAATCTCGGCCTTGACCACATCGCCCGACTGCACGGCGGGGAAGTCGTAGGATGAAAGCCATTTCGAGATGTTCGCCTCGCGGTAGGCGGAGACATTGCCCGCCTTGAAGGCCTCGAAGATCGCCTGCGGATTGGCGTAGTAATCGTAGCGGATCTCGTCAAAGTTCCACTGGCCCCGGTTGAAGGGCAGATCCTTGCCCCACCAGTCGGGATTGCGCCTGTAGGAGGCGAAAACCCCCGGTTCGGATGCGTCCAGCACATAGGGACCGGAGCCGATCGGGGCTTCCGTCGTCGCTTCGGCAAAATCCTTGCCCTGCCACTGCGCCTTCTTCAGGATCGGGCGCAGGCCCAGGATCAGCGGCAGTTCGCGGTCCTCGACATTGAAGGTGAAGCGGACCGACCGCTCGCCGGTCTGTTCCATCGTGGCGATCTTCTTCCACGCCGCCGCGTAGCGCGGGTTGCCTTGCGTGCCGAGCGTCTCCATCGACCACATCACGTCTTCGACAGTGACCGGCGAACCGTCCGAGAATCGGGCCTCGGGGCGCAGGGTGAACTCGGCGTAGCTGCGGGCCACATCGGTGTCGATTGATTCGGCCAGAAGCCCGTAAAGCGAGAAGGCCTCGTCATAATTCCGGCCCATCAGAGTCTCGACCGTGAGGGTGGAAATGCCGGTCGCCGGGCGACCCTTGGTGACATAGGGGTTCAGGCTGTCAAAGCTGCCCGCCTCGCCCCAGCGGAAGCTGCCGCCCTTGGGCGCATCCGGGTTGACCTGGGGCAGCGACACAAAATCCGGGGGGAGGGCGGGGTCGCCATACATAGCTATGCCATGCATCGGTTCCGCTGCTCCGGCCCCGGCGAAGACCGCCAGAACGACGGCCAGACCGACCCTTCGCAAAGCCGCTCTCTTTTGCGTGATCATTCCCGGTCGCTCTCTGTTCCCTAGGGTTGTGCTTTGGCAGAGTAGGACGGAGATCGTGGCAATTCAAACTTTTAGCTTGGCCATCGGCGGAGACGGGATTATACAAGAGGGACTGCTCGATAGGTTTCTTGCCTGTATGAAACCTGCCTCAAAGACTTAACGCCGGCTTCGCGCCGGCGTTTTTTTGTTTGGTCCTCGGGGCTTTCGCTTCGCTGCGGTACATGGCATTCTTTCGCAAGTGCAGCATGAGGTGGGCCATGACCCTGACGGGCAAACGGGCGGTGATCACGGGGTCGAACTCGGGGATAGGCCTGGGCGTGGCCGAGGCGCTGGCCGCCGCCGGGGCCGAGGTGATTCTGAACAGCTTCACCGACCGGGCCGAGGATCACGATCTGGCCCGCGACCTTGGCGCCCGGCACGGGGTGACGGCGCGTTACATCGCCGCCGACATGTCGAAGGGCGCGGACTGTCGCGCGCTGGTCGAAAAGGCGGGCGGCTGCGACATCCTGGTGAACAACGCAGGGATCCAGTTCGTCAGTCCCATCGAGGATTTCCCCGTCGAAAAATGGGATGCGATCCTGGCGATCAACCTGTCCTCTGCCTTCCACACCACGGCGGCCGCGCTGCCGGGGATGAAGGCGAAAGGCTGGGGCCGGGTTGTCAACATCGCCTCCGCCCATGGCCTGACCGCCAGCCCGTTCAAGTCGGCCTATGTTGCCGCCAAGCACGGGATCGTCGGTCTGTCGAAGACCGTGGCGCTGGAAGTGGCGGGGCAGGGGATCACCTGCAACGCGATCTGCCCCGGCTATGTGCTGACCCCGCTGATCGAAGCGCAGATCCCCGAGCAGATGAAGGTTCACAACATGGACCGCGAAACGGTGATCCGCGAGGTGATGCTGGAGCGTCAGCCCTCGCGCCAGTTCGCGACGGTGGACCAGATCGGCGGCACGACGGTCTTTCTATGCTCGCCTGTGGCCGATCAGGTGACAGGGACCACGATCAGCCTCGACGGCGGCTGGACGGCGCAGTGACGCAAAAGACGATCAGGCGGGTGAACCTTGCCCTGCAGGGCGGCGGTGCGCACGGGGCCTTCACCTGGGGGGTGCTTGACCGGCTCCTGGAAGACGACAGCCTGGAAATCGCAGGCATCTCCGGCACGTCTGCGGGCGCGCTGAACGGGGCGGCCCTGAAAGCGGGACTGCTGGCTGGGGGGCGGGGGGCGGCGCGGAAACGGCTGGACCGGCTCTGGTCCCAGGTCGGCGAGGTCGGCGATTTCCGCATGCTGCCCTGGATGGCGGCTTTCCTTCCCGCGTTGCGCTTCTGGC
>JBIJDO010000426.1:0-2822 GCA_044344105.1 Tabrizicola sp. | reverse complement strand
TGCCCGGTCGACCGCTGGCGGATGCCGATGTCCGGCATTTCGTGGTCATAGGTCCAGCGCGGGAAATCCACCGTGATCTTGCCCGAGAGGAGATCGCGCACCACCCGGCGCGGATGGCCCTGCGCAACCGGGTGGTGGATGACCGGCACCTCCTCCGCCGCCTCCGCCGGGTCAAACGCGCGCAGGGCCGCATCCTCTGTCCGGGGCGGACGCACCGGCAGCACCAGTTCCGTCGCCCCGAGGTCCAGCGTCAGCGTCGCGGTCTCGGGCGAGGGCCATGCGATCGGCCAGTAACTCGACGACAGCGACATCGCGATCCGGTGCCCCGCCGGAAAGGCATGCGCGATGTCGTCCAGTTCGACCTCCACCTCGACCGCCTGCCCCGGCACCAGCGCCTCCGGTCGGTCGTGGCCCTTCCAGTGAGTCAGGTTCATCAGCCCGACCGTCACCCGCGCCCTCGCCCCGTCCGGCCTGACATCACTCAGCCGCACCGCCACCAGCGCCAGCGCCCGGTCCGAGGCCACCTTCAGCTTCAGCTTCGGCGCGCCCAGAATCTCCACCCGTTCCGCCAGAGGCTCCGTGACCCAGACCAGCGACCCCGCGTCATCCTCGCGCTGGTCCACCGGCCAGTCGGCATCGTCGCCATAGCGCCCGATCTCGCCCGCCGCCATTCCGACCCACAGGGGCGAACACACCCGCTCAGCCCCTGCCACCGGGGCATCCCGCAACTCCCGCCCCACCGGGTAAAGCCGCCAGGGCACGATCCGGAGCGAGGGCCAGACCGGCTCACCCACCCAGCGCCCGGCGCGCTCCCGGTAACAGGTCCGCGGCGGCACCGACTCCTGCATCCAGACCCGCAAGCTTGGTTCCGCCATGATCCCCGTCGCCAGCCCCTTCATCCAGTGGTCGCACCAGCGCAGCACCTCCTGCAGCCAGCCGATCGCCGGTTCCACCGTCACATCCATCGGAAACGAATGCGCCCAGGGCCCGATCAGCCCCCGGCAGGGCGCCGTCATCCCGGCCAGCAACCGTGGAACCGCCTCCGAGTAGTTGTCCGCCCAGCCCGACACCGCATAGACCGGCACCTTGATCGCGGAAAAGTCCTCGCAGACCGACCCCTGCCGCCAGTAATCGTCCCGCCGCTGGTGCCGCAGCCAGGTCAGCCCCCAGGGCCGGTTCGCCGCGATCCGCTGCAGCCACAACGCGCGCCACCGATCCCCGTGCAGCGCCGGGTCCGGCGGCAGGTCCATCCCCGCCACCATGGTCCCCGACCAGTCGATGTTGTCCTTCGACAGACAGCCGCCGATGTAATGCACATCGGTCGCATAGCGGTCATCGGTGAACCCCACCGCGATCACCGTCTTCAGCGCGGGCGGCTGCCGGGCCGCGATCTGCAAGCCGTTGAACCCGCCCCAGCTGATCCCGATCATCGCGACCTGCCCGTCGCACCAGTGCTGTCCGGCGATCCAGGCGATGACGGCGCACCCGTCCAGCTGCTCGACCTCGGAATACTCGTCGTCGATCACCCCTTCGCTTTCGCCCGAGCCCCGGATGTCGACCCGCAGACAGGCATAGCCATGCCCGGCCAGATACATGTGCAGCCCCTGGTCGCGGCCCCTGGTTCCGTCATGCTTGCGGTAGGGCAGATACTCCAGGATCGCCGGATGCCGCCCCGCCCCCGCCGGACGCCACAGCTTCGCCGCCAGCCGCGTGCCATCCGGCAGCGGAAGGAACAGGTTCTCGACCACCTCGACCTGATGCGGGAAATCGGTCCGGATGACGGGCAAGCGGTTTCTCCTTGTTGAACGACCATGCAATACGATTGACCGGCCTGTCAAACACAACTGCAATTCGCTTGACCCAACCGCACAATCACCCTTCCTGTACAACCGTTCAGCAAGGCCAGCCCATGCCCCGCGACCCCCGCCCCCGAGACCCCCGCTACGACATCCTGTTCGAACCCGTGCGGATCGGCCCGGTCACCGCCCCGAACCGGTTCTACCAGACCCCGCACGCCACGGGCTTCGGCTGGCAGCGCCCGCAGTCCGGTGCAGCCCTGCGCGGGGTGAAGGCCGAAGGCGGCTGGGGCGTCGTCTGCACCGAATACTGTTCGGTCCACCCCTCCTCCGACGACAGCCCGCACGCCTTCCTCACCCTCTGGGACGACAGCGACATTGCCCCCCTTGCCCTGACTGCCGAGGCCGTCCACGCCCATGGCGCGCTTGCGGGGATCGAGCTTTGGCACGGCGGTGCCCATGCCGCGAACCGGCTGACTCGGGTGCCGGGCCTCGCGCCGATGACGCAGCCCGCGCTTTACCACCTGCCCGCCACCGCCCGCGCGATGGACACCGCCGACATCCGCGCCTTTCGCGACTGGCAGCGCGACGCGGCCATTCGGGCCAAGCGGGCCGGGTTCGACATCGTCTATGTCTATGCCGGCCACGACTACCTGCCCTTCCAGTTCCTCTCGCGCCGCACCAACCAGCGCGCTGACGCCTATGGCGGCCCCCTGGAAAACCGGGTGCGCCTTCTGCGCGAGATGATCGAGGATACCAAGGATGCCGTCGGCGACAACTGCGCCGTGGCCGTGCGCCTCGCGGTTGATGAACTGCACGGACCGGACGGCATCACCTCCGACGGCGAAGGCCGCGACATCATCGCCATGCTGGCCGACCTTCCGGACCTCTGGGATGTGAACGTGGCCGGGGCCTTGGGCAATGACAGCCGCTCGGCCCGCTTCTCGCCCGAGGGTTTTCAGGAAGCGAACGTCGCCTTCGTGAAGAGCCTGACCACGAAACCCGTCGTCTCGGTCGGCCGCTTCA
>JBIJDO010000425.1:0-2832 GCA_044344105.1 Tabrizicola sp. | reverse complement strand
GAGCTGCTGCTGGCCCCCGGACAGGCGCGAGGGGTGCTGGTCCTTCTTGTCGATCATGCCGACCATCGCCAGAAGCTCCTCGGCCCGTGCCCGCGCCTCGGCCTTGGGCAGGCCCAGCACCTGCACCGGACCCTCCATGCAGTTCTGCAGCGCGGTCATGTGCGGAAACAGGTTGAAATGCTGGAAACACATGCCGATCGAGGCCCGCATCCGCCGCAGATGCGCCTCGTCTGCGGGGACCAGACGCCCGTTTCGGACCATGTGGGTCAGGGGCTTGCCATCGACATAGATCACGCCGTCATTGATCGTCTCCAGCGTCATCAGCATGCGCAGGACCGTGGTCTTGCCCGAACCCGACGGACCGATCACCGACACCATCTCGCCTTGCTGGATGTCCAGGTTCAGGCTGTCCAGCACGACCAGCGAGCCATAGCTTTTGGTCACGTTCATGAAGCGCACCATCGGGCGGTCGCTTTCGGGCAGTTCCAAGGGATAGGCGGACAGATCCATGACTCAAAGCCCCAGTTTGCGGCGCAGCCGACGTTCGCCCAGGCGGACAAGACCTGCCGTGGGCAGCGACAGCGCAAGAAAGATCAGACCGACCAACGTGTAAGGCTCAAGAAAGCGGTACGTTTCCGAGCCGATGGAATTGGCCGCCTGCATCAGTTCGGTCACCCCGATCACCGACAGCATCGGCGTGTCCTTGAAGATGCCGACCAGATAATTGCCCATGCCCGGCACGGCATGCGGCAAGGCTTGCGGCAGAATGATGCGCACATAGCTGTCGCGGGTGGTCAGGTTCAGGGCGCGGCAGGATTCCCACTGGCCGCGCGGCACGGCTTCGATCCCGGCGCGGTAAACCTCGGCCAGATAGGCCGAATAGTGCAGGCCGATGGCGATCATCCCGGCAACCCAGGGCGACAGCGTGATGCCGACCTGCGGCCCGACGTAGAAGATGAAGAAGATCTGCACGACCAGAGGGGTCGAACGGATGAACTCCAGCACCTCGCGCAACAGGGTGCGCGGCAGGCGACCGGAGCTGCGCAGCGCCAGCGCGAAGACCAGCCCCAGGATCATGGCGATCCCATAGCCGACCCCAGCCGCGATCAGGGTGTTGATCGTGGCCCGCAGCAGGCGCGGCAGGATTTCGAAGGCGAATTCCCAGTTCCAGTCAAAAGTCATGCCCGGCCAAGCCTCCGCGCCATGGCCCGTTCCAGCCCGCGCATCGCGGGGGTGATCAGCACCCGGGCCAGAAGGTAGTAGACAAGCAGCGCCGCCCCGAACGCCTCGGCCGACCGGAAGGTGGCACCGTTGATCTGCTTGGCCACGAACATCAGGTCGGGCACGGCGATCAGCGCGACAAGGGCGCTGCCCTTCAAAAGCTCGATCATCAGGTTGCCCCAGGGCGGCAGCATCAGCACCAGCGCCTGCGGCAGGATGATTCGCCGCATCCGCTTGGCGGGCGACATCGACAGGGCATATCCCGCCTCCCACTGTCCGCGTGGAACGGCCTGGATCGCGCCGCGCACGATCTCGGCGCCATAGGCCCCGACGTTCAGGCCGACCGACAGGAACCCGGCCTCGAATTTGGGCAGGCTGATCCCGAACAGGGGCAGTACGAAGAAAATCCAGTACAGCTGGACCAGAAGCGACGTGCCCCGGAAAAGTTCGATGTAGACGACCGAAAGGCTGCGGACCGGCCACAGGGACGACAGGCGGCCAAGTCCTGCCGCAAGTGCCGCTACGCAGGCGACAAGGGCGGCAAGAATGAACTGGGCACAGGTGACCAGCGCGCCGTCAAGCAGCCTTGGGCCATAGGTTTGCAGGAACTCCCACATCGCCGGTCTACCCCTTGGTTATGCGAAAGGGCGGGGCCGGAACGTCCGACCCCGCATGTTGGGTGCCTAGCGGTTCGCGCAGACCCATTCCGTCGTCTTGTCGCCGGGCAGCATGGCTTCCGAGTAGCCGTACTCAGCCACCGCAGCCAGCATTTCGGGCGAGCCGAGATAGTCTTTCTGCGCCGCGTTGAACCGGTCAAGGAAGTCCTGGTCTTCCTTGCGGAAGCCCACGCCGGCCCAGTTGAACGACTCTTCCGGCATGGCGGACGGATCGACGATTTCGACTGCGCCGCCGGAGCTGTCGGCCAGCTGTTTCATCGTCGGATAGGTGCCGGTCCCGGCATCGGCCCGGCCAGCGGTGACGGCCGCAAGAATCTCGGTCGGGCCGGGGACGATCATGATCTGATCTTCGGTCACGCCCGCAGCCTTTGCGGCGTCGATGTTGGAATAGCCCGCCCCCGTCACCAGCATCACGGCCTTGTCCTTGACGTCGGTGTAGGTCTGGATGCCCTTGGGGTTGCCCGGAGCCACGATGAACCCGTCGCCGATCTTGGCCATCGGCTCGGAAAAGGCGATGTTCTCGCAGCGCGCAGCCAGGATGTTCATGCCCCCGGTGATGATGTCGAACTGGCCTGCGTTCAGGCCGGGGATCAGCCCGCCCCACTCGGTCTCGACGGTCTCGATGTTGGTATAGCCCATCTTGGCCAGCACGCCGATCACCGCGGCATTCACAAAGCCCTTGGGGGTGCCATCCTCGCCCGGATAGGCAAACGGGATTTCATTGGCAAAGCCGATGCGGATGGTGTCGCCCGCTGCGATGCGGTCTTCCAGCGGGCCTGCCAGGGCGGCAATGGCCGAAACGCCAAGCCAAAGACCGGCCAGCGCCGTCGTCGTCAGGGTAGACATCTTCATATCGGATCCTCCTGTTTGGCGGTGGGTTGTTCATGGATTTCTCCGCCTGTTGTATACAACACAAGAAATATTCAAACTGTGT
>JBIJDO010000424.1:0-2835 GCA_044344105.1 Tabrizicola sp. | reverse complement strand
AAGCGTCCAGACCGAGCCGTCGCCGCGCCCGATCTGGCCTTCGGCGTCGACGCCCGAGGAGGTGTCGACGATATAGACCAGCCGGTCTGCGGCGGAATACCAGCACCCTTCCAGCCGCGACATGCGCAGCGCTCCCTTGTCGCGGCCCTGCACGAAGGGACCCGAGGCCATGTTGTCGGCCTCGTGCGGGGCTTCGGTGAAGGGCTGGGGCGCCAGGTCGGGATCGTCGATCTCGACCCACTCCAGCTGATAGCTGTCGCCCATCGACGGGGTCAGGAGGTCGACCTTGTCCTCGCCTGCGACTTTCGCCATCCAGAGCGTTCCACCCTGTTCCAGCGAGCCAAGCTTTTGCGACGTGTCGGTGGGCAGGAACTTGTAGAGGCCCGCCTGGTTGCGGTCATCCTCGGTCAGAAACACCGCCCCGCTGAAGGGGTCGAGCGCCACCGCCTCGTGGTCCATCCGGCCCATCGCCTTGATCGGCACGGCCGAGGTTTCCCCGGCAGTGGGCGAGACCTCGAAGACATAGCCGTGTGGCATGCCGCCGACCGAGGTGAAGTCGGACTTGTCTTCCTCGCAGGTCAGCCAGGTGCCCCAGGGCGTCGGACCACCCGCGCAGTTGTAGAGCGTGCCACCAAGGGCAGGTTCGGCGCGGTCCCACTTGCCATCGCGGAAGACGAGCGTGGTGTTGCCGCCGGCGGTCGCGCCGGTGACTTCATTCTCGTCGTAGTCTTCGCCGGGGTTGGCAGTACCCCTGTCGTAGAACGCAGCGGCCGCGATCGTGCCGTAGCGCGGATCGACCGAAGCCTCGTGGTTGCGGATCAGGGTGATTTCCTCCGCGCCGTTCACATAGCGCGAGCGGACGACGGCCATCCCGTCGTGCCAGCCTGGAGTGGGCTTGCCGTCGGCCATAAGATCGCCGGTCCAGCCGAAGGACTGGTAGCTGAAGCCTTCGGGAAGCTGCAGAAGCGGCAGGCCGGTCGTCACGTCCTTGACCGGGGCAATCCTACCATAGGGCGAGGCGATGGGTTCGATCCGCCCGAGTGCTGCGGCACGGCGGGACGCGAGGCCGGAAAACGGCACGGCCAGGGCCGAGGCGGCAACGCCACGCAGAAGCGAACGACGGTTGAGGTTGGGCTGCATGCGGGACTCCCTGTTATGTAGCTTAGGCGCTGGCGGCGGGTGTGCAAGGACGCCGCCCTGCAGGCCGGAAGGTCCGGCCCCGCAGCGGCAGGGTAGTCGGGGAGCGTGATGGTCCGGTGTCGGCGGAATGACGGATGCGGATCAGTTCTGTGACGCATGGCGGCAGGCCGGGGATTGTGGCGTCCAGCCGGCGCTGCTAACCTTCGCAGTGATGCCGGGGTGCCCCGGCACTGGCCCTGGAAGAGACATCCCGGGGTCTGGCTGGAAGACCTGCCGCGGACCGGGATGTTCCCGCCTCGCGCGGGGGCGTCCGGATCGCGGCCCCGACATGCAGGAGCCGATATGGCATTGGATCTGGACTTCGTTCGTGCGCAATTTCCGGCGTTCGCTTCGCCGGTTCTGTCGACCCACGCCTTCTTTGAGAACGCAGGCGGCAGCTATCCCTGCCGACAGGTCGTGGACCGGCTGACGCGGTTCTATCATGACCGGAAAGTGCAGCCCTATGGACCCTATCCGGGGGCCGAGGCCGGCGGGGCCGAGATGGACGAGGCGCGGTCGCGCCTTGCCGCGATGATGAGCATTGCGCGCGAAGAGGTGTCGTTCGGCCCGTCCACTTCGGCAAACACCTTCGTGCTGGCGCAAGCGGTGCGGCAATGGCTTTCCGGGACCGGCGGCGCGGTGGTGGTGACAAACCAGGACCACGAGGCGAATTCCGGGGTCTGGCGGCGTCTGGCGGAGGAGGGGATCGAGGTCCGGGAGTGGCGGCTTGATCCCGCGACGGGTTCGCTGGACCTTGAAACGCTGGATGCCCTTCTGGCGGACGGAAAGGTGCGGCTGGTCTGTTTCCCGCATTGCTCGAACGTCATTGCCGAGATCAACGACGTGGCGGCAATTTGCGCCATGTCCAAAGCGGCGGATGCGCGGACGGTGGTGGACGGGGTGTCCTATGCCCCGCACGGCTTTCCCGACATCCCCGCGCTTGGCTGCGACGTCTATCTTTTCTCGGCCTACAAGACCTATGGGCCGCATCAGGGGATCATGGTCCTGCGCGAGGGCTTCGGGATGGAATTGCCCGGACAGGCGCATTTCTTCAACCATGGCACGCTTTACAAGCGCCATACGCCTGCCGGGCCCGACCATGCCCAGATCGCGGCCTGTGCGGGGATGGCAGACTACGTCGATGCGCTGGCCCGGCACCATGGCATCACCGGCGATGCGTCGGCGCGGAACCGGGCGGTGCATGACCTGATGCGGGCGCAGGAGGTGGCCGTGATCCAGCCGCTTCTCGACTATCTGGCGGGCCGGAATGATTTGCGCCTGCTTGGCCCGCGTCAGGCCGAGCGGCGGGCACCCACGGTCGCGGTCGAACTGGACCGTCCGGCGGAACCGGTCAGCGCGGACCTGGGGCGCAACGGCATCGCGTGCTGGGCCGGGGATTTCTATGCCGTGCGCCCGCTGGAGGCGCTGGGGATCGACCGCGGGAAGGGTGTGCTTCGGCTGTCGGCGGTGCATTACACCAGCGCGGACGAAGTGGCGCGGCTGATGACCGTGCTGGACCGGCTGCTCTGACGGGTTTCAAGCGGAGCGCCTTGCGGCGCGAAGACCTGTTGTCTCGCCTCTGCGCGCGCAGGCGCGCCCATCCGGCTCGGGCGATGGGGGTTTCACCCCCAAACCCCCGAGAGTATTTGCAAAAAC
>JBIJDO010000422.1:0-2853 GCA_044344105.1 Tabrizicola sp. | reverse complement strand
GGACGCACCGGCATCGCGTCCGGGATCGGCGCAGGGCGGGGAGCGGCTGGATTGGATGCCGGCGGCCGCCGACCATCGGATGCACGTCTGAACGGCAATACCGCCGGACAGATCGGCAGGTCCGCCGTGCAGACGGCGATGCGGCTCGCCAGCCGGACATCGGACAAAAGCTGATGCCCCAGAATTCGAGAAGTGGAGGACCGCCCATGGAGGCGCATGGATTTGATGTCGATCTCGTGCTGGAGCCCCGCCTCTCGGCCCGGCGCGCCTGGATTGTCGCGAGTGCCGCGGGCGGGCTGAGCCTGATCCTTGCAACCGCACTGGTCCTCGTCCTGCCTTTGCGGGAAACCCAGGTCTTCACCGTCCTCGTCGATCGGCAGACGGGTGACGCCGAAAACATCCTGCAGGTCGCCCCGACCGGGATCGAGGACCAGGAAGCGCTGAAGCAAAGCCTCCTCGTGGCTTACGTCTCAGATCGCGAAGGCTATTTCCTCGCGGGCATTCAAGCCCGGCTCGAGAGCGTCCAGCGCCGCTCCACAGGGGGCGCGGAGGAAAGTCTGCGACTTCTCTGGTCGAAGGGCAGCGGCAATTCTGCCTATCCGCCCGAGGTCTATGGGCCCGGTGCGGAAGTCACGGTGACCGTGCGCCGGATCACGTTCCTTTCGCCGAACGTCGCCCAGATCCGTTTCCTGAAAACCCTGCGCAAGACGAAGCAGGAGCCGGTGACCCAGCCCTTCGTCGCGACGGTCGAGTTCGCCTTCGAGCCGAAGACCGAGCGCTCCCTCGCCCATGTCTGGGAAAACCCGCTCGGCTTCACCGTCTCGGCCTACCGCGTCGACGCCGAAACCCTGGAGACCAATCCATGACCCGTTCTCTTCTCCTCCCGGGACTTGCCTTCGCCTGCGCCCTCGGCTTCGCGACTATTACCTCCGCCGAAGTCGCCCCAGCATCGATTGGTGCCGACGCGCGCGTCCGGTCGGTCCTCTACAACCCCGTCGATGTCATCCGGCTCGACACGCATCTGCGCGTGAATACAGCCATCGAACTGGGCGCAGGCGAGCGGATCGACTCGGTTCTTCTCGGCGACAGTGAAGCCTTCGAGGTCGAGGTGCTCTCGAACCGGACCACGGTCTCGGTGAAACCCCTGATTGCAGGGGCCGAGACCAACATGACAATCTATACCGGGCGGCGCACGATCTCGCTGTTGATCGGCGAGGGCCGGTCCCACAACCCGACCTACCGGTTGGTCCTGCGTTATCCCGAGACCGGCACGAGCCGGGCGACCCGCAGCACCGTGGCCTCAGGGTCGCGCGACATCGGCTATGCCTGGTCGGGCGACGAGTCCCTGAAACCCGTCCATATCTGGAACGATGGGCAAGCGACGTACTTCGCCTTCGCCCCAGGCCTCCGGCCGTCGATCTTCGGTGTGGATGCGACGGGCCGCGAAGTGACGCTGAACTCCGGCACGCGAGGCAGCATCGTCCGCGTCTCCGGCCTGCGCTCCGCCTATTCGATCCGGATCGGCACGCAGGTTCTTTGCATCGAGCGGGTAGATGGCGGCGTGACCACCGATCTGGCCCTGCTCGCCAAGCTTCAGGGATGGGAATTCTGACATGGCTGATCCCGAGATGACCGATCCGAAGACGGGCGCCGAGCCGGAATACAAGGTCGAGCGACCCAAGCCGAAAATGACCCGGCAGCAGCGACTTGGCATGGGCGCACTCTTGGCCGGAGCCAGCCTTGCCGCGCTCTGGACGGTCTGGCCTTCCAGCCGCACAATCCCCGATGTGGAAACCTCAGCCGTCGAGGAATTCCAGGATCAGGCGGGCGGCTCGCCCTTCGGAGCGATTGAGCCGGGACCGGAAGCGAAGCCCTCACGTGATGGGTTCTCAGACATCGAAGGGGAACTGGCCTCACAGCGCGAAGACCTCGAAGCGCGGAACGCCACACTCCAGTCCGAGGTTGAACGGCTGCAGCGCGAGTTGGGTGATCTTGCCGACAAGGCCGATGCCGAGAAGGACCAGACAGCCAAGGAACTGGCGCTCGCCCTAGAAGAGGCACAGTCGCAGAACATTGCTCTGATGGAGGACATGCGACGGCAGTGCGGGTGCCGCGGAAGCCCAACGAGAGGCTGAGTTGGCGGCCAAACGTGCCGAGCGCGAGGCGCAGCTTGCTGCCCGCGTGGCCTCGCCTTCGGTCGTCTTCGACGATGGTCAGAAGGGTGGCGCGGGGGATGCCGGTATGGGGATGCCCGAGCCCCCAGCCGAGGGCCGAGATGCGGCAGGTCGGGATTTCGTGCAGTCGGGGAGGGAAGCCACCGCCACCGAAGTGAGCAAGGTGATCGCCAATCCGTCGAACACCGTCCTTCAGGGCACGATGATTGAAGCAACGCTTGAGAATGCGGTCGACTCGAGCCTACCTGGCCAGATCACAGCGATCGTGACCCGGCCGGTCTGGTCCTTCGATCAGGCCCAGATCCTGATCCCCGCCGGCGCGCGCCTCTTCGGAGATTATTCCTCGGACGTGGCCATCGGCCAAGGCCGCATTCTTGTCGCCTGGACGCGGCTCGTCACTCCGGATGGGCAGTCCGTGCAGATGGAGGCTTTCGGTGGGGACGCCCAGGGTCGCTCCGGCATTACCGGCAAGGTCAACACGCGCTTCGGTGCCAGGTTCGGGTCGGCTGCGCTCATTTCCCTTCTCGGGGCCGCTCCCGCTGTCGCCGCCGCGAAATACACTGACGAGATCAGTTCCGACACGGCTGAGAGCATGGGCGAGGACCTGGGTACTGCCATGGGCTCCGCGGTCGAGGCCTATACGAGCCTGCCGCCGATCATCACCGTCGCCCCTGGGGCC
>JBIJDO010000066.1:0-10347 GCA_044344105.1 Tabrizicola sp. | reverse complement strand
CAGTCCGGTCGGGTCACGGCTGTCGAGATCGAGGGCGGTGCCCGCCTGACCTGCGACATCGCAATCTACAATGGCGATCCGCGGGCCTTGGCCGAGGGCCATCTCGGCGAAGCTGCCGAACAGGCCCTCCTCCGTCCGAAACCGGCCCCGCCCAGCCTTTCCGCCTGGGTCTGGTCCTTCGCGGGAACACCCGTCGGACCCAAGGCGACCGAGCTCTGCCACCACAACCTTTTCTTCAGCGCGGACCCGGCGCTTGAGTTCGAGCCGATCGGTCGGGGAGAAATGCCCGTCCAGCCAACGCTTTACCTCTGCGCGCAGGACCGGGAGCTTGGCAGAGACGCTTCGGTGGAACGGTTCCAGATCATCATGAACGGCCCCGCCGGACGACCCGGTCAAAGGGATGAGGATGCGACATGCCAGACCCGGACTTTCCAGACGCTGCGATCCACGGGGCTGGACTTTCGACCCCTTCCGGGGCCCGAGGCGCTGACCCGGCCCAGCGATCTTGGCGCGCGCTTTCCGGGGTCGCTGGGCGCGATCTACGGGGCGTCGCCGGAGGGGGGGATGGCCGCCTTCCGCCGTCCCCTGGGCCGGACACGGCTGCCGGGCTTCTACCTCGCGGGGGGCGGGGTGCATCCGGGGGCGGGGGTGCCGATGGCGCTTCTCTCCGGCCGGCAAGCAGCACTACAGGCATTGCAGGACCTGACTTCAGCCACACTGTCGCGCCGGACGGCTATGCCTGGTGGTATGTCGACGGCATCTCTGACGACGGAACAAAGGCCGTCTCGCTGATCGCCTTCATCGGTTCGGTCTTCTCGCCCTGGTATGCCTGGAGCGGGCGGCGCGACCCGGCCAACCACGCCTGCCTGAACGTGGTGACGACCGGGCTGAACGGGCGTTTCACCATGACCGATCGGGGTCGGCAGGCGTTGCGCCAGTCGCCCGACCGGCTGCAGATCGGGCCGTCCTCGGTCACCTGGACCGGGCGCGAGCTGGTGATCGAAGTCGATGAATGGGGCGCGCCGCCCATGGTCACGCCGGTCAGGGGCCGCGTCGTCCTGACCCCGCGCGCGGTGACCGAAACCGAGGTCTGGCTGACCCCGGATGGCGCGCATCTCTGGCGACCCTTTGCCCCGATTGCCGACATCGAGGTCTCGTTGACGCAAGGCCACCGCTGGCGCGGGCACGGCTATTTCGACGCCAATTTCGGCACGCGGGCGCTGGAGGCCGATTTCGACTTCTGGACCTGGGGGCGCTATCCGCTGCGGGATCGGACGATGTGCATCTATGACGCGGAACGGCGCGATGGGCGGCACTTCGACCTTGCCGTCGAGATTGCGCCCGACGGTATGGTCCGCAAGGTCGATGCCCCGCCCCGAACCCGCTTTGCCCGCAATTCCTGGGCGCTGCGCCGCGAGACCCGGGCCGACCCCGGCACAACCCCGCGTCGACGACTGTCGCTTCTCGAGGCTCCGTTCTATTCGCGCGGGCTGGTCGAAACCCGGATCGGCGGCGAGGTGACGCTGGGCATGCACGAGGCGCTGGATCTGACGCGGTTCCGCTCTCGCATGATCAAGCCGATGCTGGCGCTGCGCGTGCCGCGCCGGGCGGGCTGGACTTAAGGGTTGCCCGGATTGAGCCGCATCACCGACCAGTTCAGCGCACCGGCGACGGTCACCCAGACGAGGTAGGGCAGGAACAAGAGACCCGCCACCCAGTCTACCCGCCAGAACGCGATCAGCGTTGCCGCCACCGCAAGCCAGAGGAGCGCCAGCACGAGCATCCCCCTGCGCATGCGCTTCAGACCGAAAAAGACCGGCGTCCACAGGGTGTTGAGCCCCATCTGCAGCCCCCACAACCCAAGCGCTACGCCAACGCCCGGATTGACCCCGGCTTGCCGGGCCACCCGTTCCCCGGCCAGGGCGATGCACAGATAGAGCGTGGTCCAGGCCACCGGAAACAGCCAGTCGGGCGGCGTCCAGACGGGCTTAGCAAGACCGCGATACCAGTCTCCGGGTGAAAACATCGCCCCTGTCGCCGCCGCCGGGCCACAGGCCAGAAGAAAGATGAGGAAAATCCAGATGTCCATGTCCGCGATTCAAGCAGGTTCAGGCGGGAAACGCCAGACCCGCACCCTGGTTCTGCGTTACCCTGCCGTTCCGCGCCGATCGCGCGCTTCCAGTTGCGCAAGAATGGTCAGGAGCGTTTCCGACCGCTGCGGACGGGCCAAGCGCTTTGCCGCGGCATCGATCAGGAAGGCGACCTCGGGCACCGGGCGTGCATGCAACTGGGCAGGCCGCGGCAGCACCATGGTCAAGGCCGCCCCTGCCGCTGCCCGACCCATCAGAACCAGCTTCTGGCCACGGCTGGTCCTTGCCCGAAGCGTCACGCTGTCATGCCGCCGCCGTGCAACCTCCGTGCCGATCGCGGCATAGATATGCCGCGCGGCGGCAATCCCGACCCGGCAATCGGACGGCAGGCTGAACACTCCTGACCCCGACCGGCGATAAAGCTCATCCGCCACCGCCAGCAGCCGCTCGGTCACGCCCGCCAGGGCCTCGGATGGTCGCGGGTCATCCAGAAACGCCCCGGCATCGATTCCCGCCTCCTCCAGCCAGTCGAGCGGCAGGAACAGCCGCCCGGCGCGGGCATCCTCGCCGACGTCGCGGGCGATATTGGTCAGCTGCATCGCAAGTCCAAGATCCGCCGCGCGCGCCAGCGCATCCGGGTCGCGCACCCGCATCAGGACGCACATCATGACCCCGACACTGGCTGCGACGCGGGCGCTGTAGGCGTGCAGATCGGCAAGCGTCCGGTACCGGCGCCCCATCGCATCCCAGGCGAGCCCTTCCAGCAGCGCATCGGGCAGCGCGCGCGGCAGGTCGAAGTCGGCGATCACCGCCGCAAAGGCCCGGTCCGACGGATGGTCCTTGGGTCTGCCGGCATAGATCAGGTCCAGCCGTTCGCGCAGTCGCAGCACCGCTGCCGTCTTGTCGCGGCCTTCGTCCACATCGTCGTCGGCCACCCGGCAGAAGGCATAAAGCGCCAGAGCCGGGTCGCGCACCCGTGGCGGCAAAAGGCGCGAGGCGGCGTGGAACGACAGGCTGCCGGTCCGGATCATCGCGCGGCAGGCCGCCATATCCTCGGGCGCGATCATTCGGCGGCCATCGGCAAGACGGATGCCGTGTCCAAGCGCGGTTCGGCGTCGGGCACGAGCTGCGCCAGAACCTCGGCGGTGCCGATGACACCCGGCACCCCTGCACCCGGATGGGTTCCCGCCCCGGTCAGGTAAAGGCCCGGAAGCTCTTCCGAGACATTGTGCGGGCGGAACCAGGCCGACTGCAGGATGCGCGGCTCGAGCGAGAAGCCCGCACCGTGCGGCGACAGGTAGCGGTCGCGAAACGTGTCCGGAGTAAACACCAGACTTTCGGTCACTTTTCCCGCCAGACCCGGCAAGAGACGCTCTTCCAGCACTTTCAGCACCCTTTGCCGGTAAGGCTCGGCCTCGGCCTGCCAGTCCACGGGGTTCTTGTGCCCAAGGTGCGGGACCGGCGACAGGACGTAGAACGTGTCGTCGCCATCGGGGGCCACGCCGGGATCGGTGACCGAGGGGCGGTGGACGTAAAGGCTCATGTCCTCGGCCAAATGCCCGGTCTGGAAGATGTCGCGGATATGCTCACGGTAGCGCGGCCCGACCACGATGGAATGGTGCCCGGCCCCCGGCCACATGCCCTTGGTCCCCTTCGTACCGAAGTACCAGACGAACAACCCCATCGACCAGCGCGAGCGCATCAGGCGCGGGGCCGTCCAGCGCCGGACCGGGTGATTGCGCAGAAGGCGGGTGTAGGTCGTCCCCGGATCGGCGTTCGACACGACGGTTTCCGCCGGAAGCACCCGGCCATCCGTCAGCCGCACCCCCGCCGCGCGCCCGTCCGCGACCAGAACCTCATCGACCTCGGCGTCCTGCACGACAAAGCCGCCCTGGTCGCGGACCACCCGGACCATCGCGTCCGCAATCGCCTGCACCCCGCCCATCGCGTAGTGGACCCCGAAAGCCCGCTCAAGATGGCTGACCAGCGCGTACATCGAGGTGACATGGAACGGGTCGCCGCCGATGAACAGGGGATGGAACGACAGCGCAAAGCGCAGGCGCGGGTCGCGCACCCGCCTGGCGGCATGGGCATGGACGGACCGGTCGGCCCTTAGCCAGGCAAAGCGCGGCAGGACGCGGAGCAGGTCCCAAAGCCGGTGCATCGGCCGGCGACCAACATCCTCATAGCCGAACCGGTATCGCGCTTCCGCGTCGGAAAGGAACTTTCGGTAGCCGTCAAGATCGCCCGGAGACAGCCGTGACACTTCCGCCTCCATCGCCGCGTCGTCCTGGCGCGCGCTGAAGGTCGAACCGTCCTGCCACAGGATCTTGTAGAACGGGTCCATCGGCACCAGCGTGACATCGTCGTCGAACCGCCGCCCGCAAGCCTCCCACAGATCGCGCAGGCCCTGCGGCACGGTGACAATGGTCGGGCCAAGGTCGAACCGGTGCCCGCCCTGGGTGATCGAGGACCCCCGCCCTCCGGGACGGTCCAGCCGGTCGATCACGGTCACCTGCCAGCCCTTGGCACCAAGCCGCATGGCCGAAGCAAGCCCGCCAAGCCCGGCCCCGATCACGACGGCCCGCCCGCGACCGCTGGTCACGGCGGGTCCAGCGTCGATCTTTCCAGGCCGGGACTGCTGCATCATGCGGGCAGTCTATAGTGTCCAGTTTGATTTACAACTTTGGAGTTTCACTTTGCAGAGTTTGCGATTTTGGTTTTCCTTGCCGCGAAGCCGTGTAACCTCTGGTTTACACAGGGCCGGAGGACCGACTCATTTCCGTAGCCACGCTCAGCACGTTCCGCTTTTCGACCCGGGCAAGCCGCCTTTGGGTGATCGGGCAGATGGCCCTCGCCCGGCCGCGGCGCAACTGGGCGGGGAAGGCCAGCTTCGTGAAGCTGTGCGGCTCGGGGACCGGTGAAGGCTTCACCCCGCGACCCAACTGGTCGGTCTGGGCGATCTTCGCCGTCTGGCCGGACCTTGACCGCGCGCGGGCCGAAGTGGCGGATCATCCGGTCTTTGCGCGCTGGCGCCGCCGCGCGGACGAGGCCTGGACCGTTTTCCTGTCACCGTTCTCGGCGCGCGGCAGCTGGGCGGGCGTGAACCCGCTTGCCGACCTGACGGGCGCGCCCGCCGATCACCCCGATGTCCCGATTTCTGCCCCGATTGCAGCCCTGACACGCGCTTCGGTCCGACCCCGCTTTGCGCCTTCCTTCTGGAAGCAGGTGCCAGACATCTCGGCCCGGATCGGGGCGGACCCGAACGTGCTGTTCAAGATCGGCATCGGCGAGGTGCCGCTTCTCCATCAGGTGACCTTCACGATCTGGCCCGACGCCGCCAGCATGGCGGGGTTCGCCCGCAAGCTTGGTCCGCATGCCGAAGCGATGCGGGCCGCGCGCGACGGTGGCTGGTTTTCGGAAGAGCTTTACGCCAGATTTCACGTCCTTGGCACGGCGGGACGCTGGGGAACCTCCGATCCGCTTGCCGGGACAAGGCCGCCGACAGCCGATGCCGGCAGAAGGGACGCCGCATGACCATGCTTCACCGGGACCAGACCGCAACGCCACCGGCGCCCGCGACCGGCAAGGCCCCGCCGTTTCCCTTCACCGCGATTGTCGGCCAGGACGACATGCGCCTGGCCATGGTCCTGACCGCCATCGACCCGTCGATTGGCGGCGTGCTGGTCTTCGGCGACCGTGGCACGGGAAAATCCACCGCCGTCCGGGGTCTTGCCGCCCTGCTGCCGCCGATCCGCGCCGTGCGGTCCTGCCCGGTGAACAGCGCCGACCGGCGGTCCTGCCCCGCCTGGGCCGAGATCGCCGATCCCGCCATCGTCGAAAAGCCGACGCCGGTGGTCGATCTGCCGCTTGGCGTCAGCGAGGACCGGGTGACCGGGGCGCTGGACGTGGAGCGCGCGATCGCGCAGGGCGTCAAGGCCTTCGAGCCGGGCCTCTTGGCACGGGCGAACCGGGGCTACCTTTACATCGACGAGGTCAACCTGCTGGAAGATCACATTGTCGATCTTCTCCTCGACGTGGCCCAGTCGGGGGAGAACGTCGTCGAACGCGATGGTCTGTCGATCCGGCATCCGGCGCGTTTCGTCCTCGTCGGCTCCGGCAACCCCGAGGAAGGTGACCTCCGCCCGCAGCTTCTGGACCGCTTCGGACTGTCGGTCGAGGTCCGCTCGCCCCGCGATGTCGCCACCCGTGTCGAGGTGGTCTTGCGCCGCGAGGCCTACGAGGCCGATCCCGTCGGCTTTGCCGCGACATGGGCGGAAGAAGAGGTCGGGCTCCGCAGCCGCATCCTGCGCGCCCGGACGGCCCTGCCCAAGGTCCAGACCCCGCGCGCGGTGCTGGAGGATTGCGCGACGCTGTGCATTCACCTTGGCTCGGACGGGGTGCGCGGCGAACTGACGCTTCTGCGCGCCGCCCGGGCGCTTGCAGCCAGCGAACGCACCCGGACCGTCACGCGCGACCATCTGCGCCGGATCGCGGCCCTGGCCCTTGGGCACCGCCTGCGGCGCGACCCGCTGGACGAGGCCGGAGCGACCGACCGCGTCGCCAGAGCCGTTTCCGAAACCCTTGGTTCGGCGAAGGCCTAGGATGTCCGACTGGACGCGCCTCGACCTTGCCTTGCGGGTTCTGGCCGTCGATCCGACAGGTATGGGCGGACTATGGCTGCGCGCCCGAGCGGGTCCGATCCGCGACCTCGCCACTGCAGCACTTGCGGCGACCCCCTTCGACCGGCCCCAGAAAAGGTTGTCGGTTGCCATCGACGACCTTGCCCTCTCTGGTGGTCCCGACCCGGTCGCGACCTTGGCGGAAGGTCGGCCCGTCCGGCGCGCGGGTCTCCTGGACACCCCGTCGATCCTGATCCTGCCGATGGCCGAGGCGGCCCCGCCGTCGCTGGCGGCGCGGCTTTCGCAGGCGCTGGATCGCGGTGGACACGGGCTGGTGGCCCTGGATGAGGCGGCCGAGGATGGCGAGAGTCTCGCCTCGGGTCTTGCGGACCGTCTGGGATTGTTCCTGGCGCTGGACGGGACGCGGGCACCAGAGGCGCAATGCCCCGCGATCCACCCGGCAGACCTTGCCAGCGCCCAAGCGCTGTATCCGAAGGTCGCTGTCCCGGCCGAGCTGACCGATGCGCTTGCTGCCCTGTGCGACCGTCTGGGCATCACGTCCTGCCGCGCCCTCCTGGCCACCCGCCGGATCGCACGCGCCATTGCAGCGCTTGACGACCGCCTGACAGTCTCGCCGGAAGACCTTTCCGCCGCCATCGGCCTTGGCCTTGCCCACCGCGCCCTGCCCGAGGCCGAGGCCCGGCCTGACGACCCTCCCGAGCCACCCCCCCCGGCACCCGACACTGCCGACACCCCTGACCCGCAAGAGATCGACACGCAGTCGCTTGCCGATCTTCTGGTCGAGGCCGCGCGGGCGGCCCTGCCGCCCGATGTCCTGGCACGCCTGGCAGAGGATCGCGCCTCGCGCGCGGCACGCGGGGCCTCCGGCACCGGCACTGCGCGCGCCGGGAACCGCCGGGGGCGTCCGCTTCCGTCCCGTCCGGGTCGCCCGGATGGGCAGTCCAGGCTCGATCTTGTCGCCACGCTGAGGCAAGCGGCACCCTGGCAGGTGCTGCGCCGCAGGAACGATCCGCATCATCGTGCCCTTGTCGTCCATCGCACCGATCTGCGACTGAAACGCTACCGCGAAGTGTCCGACCGCGTCCTGATCTTCGTCGTCGATGCCTCGGGCTCTGCCGCCATGGCCCGTCTGGGCGAGGCGAAGGGGGCCGTCGAACTGATGCTCGCCCAGGCCTACAGCCGCCGGGATCATGTGGCGCTGGTCGTCCTGCGGGGCCAGAGGGCGGACCTCGTCCTGCCCCCAACCCGAAGTCTGACCGTCACCAAGGCCCGGCTGCGCGGCCTTCCCGGCGGCGGCGGCACGCCCCTGGCCTCGGGCCTTGCCGTGGCGCTGGACTGCGCCCTGCGGGCCCGGCGTCAGGGCATGTCGCCGTCTGTCGCATTGTTGACCGACGGTCGTGCCAACATTGCGCTGGACGGGCAGGCCGACCGGACGCAGGCGCATGCCGACGCCGACCGCATTGCCACGGCCATCCGCGCCGCCGGGATCGCCGGTGTCGTCCTCGATGTCGCCAACCGCCCCCAGCCCGGTCTTGCCCTGCTGGCGGTCAAGATGGACAGCCGCTACGTGCCCTTGCCCCGCGCCGATGCCCGGGCGATTGCCGCAACCCTTGCCTGAGCCATGAATCCCTCCACCCTGCCCGCCGACTGGCCCTTCAAGGCCCACGCGCGCCTCGTCACGGCGGGGCGCCACCGGTTCTGGACTATCGAAACCGGCCCAAATGATGCGCCGGCCCTCTTCCTCCTCCACGGCACCGGAGCCTCGGGCCACAGCTTTCGCCTGACGATCCCCCGCCTGGCCGAACACCACCGCGTCATTGTCCCCGACCTGCCCGGCCACGGCTGTTCCGCTACGGGCTTCAGCGGCAAACTTGGCCTTGACGCCATGGCCGCCGACCTCTGGGCGCTGTGCGACACGCTTTCCATCCGGCCCCAAGCCATCATCGGTCATTCCGCCGGGGCTGCCATCGGCCTGCGCATGGCCGAGACACGGCCCACCCAAGTCATCGGCATCAACGCGGCCCTGGGTGAGTTCGATGGAGCCGCGGGCCTCCTCTTTCCCATCATGGCCAAGGGCCTCGCAAACCTGCCCTTTGCCGCCACCGCGATCACCGCGTTCTTCGGTCGCCCCGGCACGGTCGAACGTATCCTCGCGGGCACCGGCTCACCGCTCGACCCGGAAGGCCGCGCGATGTATCTCCGCCTCGTCCGCGACCCGGACCATGTGACGGGGGCGCTTGGCATGATGGCCGACTGGCGGCTGCAGGGGCTGCTGTCCCGTCTGCCGATGCTGCAAAGCCCGGTCCATCTGATCGCGACCGACGATGACCGGGCGGTCCCGCCGCAAGTGTCGCAAGACGCTGCCAAACGCCTGCCGAACGCCAGGCTGACCCTCCTGCCAGATCTTGGCCATCTGCCGCAGGAGGAAACGCCCGACGGACTGTCGGCGCTGATCCTAGACAGCCTGCGCGAGGGCTGACTGACCGAAGATCATCCGGGCATGGGCGTCAAGATAGATACGCAACCAGGGCGTAAAGGCCTGTGGACGCTCGGCAATTTCCGCACGCAAGTCTTCAAGGCCAATCCAGCGGACCGCCGCCACCTCTGCCGGATCAAGCTCGATCTCCAGCGGCCAGCCCGCCTCGCCGACGAAAACCTCGACCAGTTCGTGCTCGGTCAGCACCTCGGCCTTGCCGGGCACCTCGGCACGGTACTCGACCTGGCCCACATGCCGCAGGTCAAGACCGGTGATCCCCAGTTCCTCGGCCAGCCGCCGCACCGCACAGTCCGCCGCAGGCTCATCCCACATCGGATGGGTGCAGCAGGTGTTCGCCCACAGACCGGGCGTATGGTACTTTCCCGCCGCGCGTTGCTGGATCAGGATTTCCGGTCCGCGCAGGACAAAGACCGACACCGCCGGATGCCGCAAGCCCCGCCGATGCACTGCCAACTTGCCGATGCGCTTCAACTCCCCGTCGGCATCCCAGGCCGGGATCGGCAGGTCGATCGCGTCCATCACGACCATTTCGGACTGACCACGCCCATCAGGTGCATCAGGTTCTTCACCCCGATCTTCAGATGCGCCAGCGGGCGCGCCGCCACAAGTTTCTTGTTCATGTACGCCTCGAAGGTCAGGCGCTGCACGTCGATGTCATGGCAGAGGCTCACGAACCGCTCGCGCCGGTCATCGCTGCGATAATAGGCATTCTGCATTGACCGCAAGACCTTGAACACGGTGCCGTGCTCTTTCAGGAACAGTTTTCGCGCCAGCTTCAACTCAGCCGCTTTCCCGGTCCGCAGAAACGCCTGCGCCGCCGTCGCCGCTGCCCGCCCCCCCGCCATCGCATAGTAGATGCCCTCGCCCGAGGACGGGGCAACCACGCCCGCCGCGTCGCCGGCAAGCACCACGTCGCGGCCATTGTCCCAGCGGTCCAAAGGCTTCAGCGGGATCGGGGCACCTTCGCGCCGGATCGTTTCGCACTCGGTCAGCCCGGCCATGACCCGCAACTCGGCGGTGGCCTTCTTCAGGTCCACCGCACCATCCTCGGTTCCCATCCCGACACTGGCCTTGTCGCCATGCGGGAAGACCCAGCCGTAGAAATCCGGGGAAATCT
>JBIJDO010000421.1:0-2854 GCA_044344105.1 Tabrizicola sp. | reverse complement strand
GTGGAAGAGAAGAACATTGCCTGGCTTACGGCAGTGCGCACTTGCTCCTCGGTGTAGGGTTTATTGATCAAGAAGGCAGGCTCGGGCCGGTCACCGGTCAGCAGGCGCTCGGGAAACGCGGTGACGAAGATGACGGGGATGTCGCCGAACTGCGCAAGAATCTCGTTCACGGCATCGATGCCGGAGGAATTGTCGGCCAACTGGATATCGGCAAGGATAAGGTCCGGCCGGGTTGCGGCTGCCATTGCGACCGCTTCGGCATGGGTTCGGGCGTTCTCGGTAACGCGGTGGCCCATTTCCTCGACGATGGCGACGATATCCATCGCGATGATCGCTTCGTCCTCGATCACGAGGACCGATCCGCGCACCGACTTTTCCATCTCGCGGATCGCGACTTCGACCAGGTGCCGGGCTTCGCCTCTGTCGATGCCCATGATGTCTGCCACCTCAGCTGCCTCGAAAGCTTCGACCGTGCTGAGGAGGAGTGCCTCACGGCTGTTCGGGGTAAGTTCCGCCAGGTGCGCCTGGGCAGCACCCGCCAGCGCATCATCCGGTTCTGCGACCGGGGCGCCCGCGGTGGACCAGATGGAATGGAAGACTGCAAAAAGTGCGATCTTGGCATCGGCGTGGCCTGAAAGCAGACCGGGATCAGCGACGATGGCTTCGAGCACAGCGATGGCATAGCGATCACCGCTGGTCTGGTTGCCGGTGAGTGCGCGGGCGTAGCGACGAAGATAGGGAAGGTGACGGGAGACGGTTGCCGAATGGTCAACGACTTCCTGAACGAGCATTGAACTTCTCTCCGTGTTGGCGCGCCGTTCGCGCGTGCTATTATCTGAGAAACGCACCTGGTGCGCTTCGGTTCCCAAAACGCCGAATATATTTTTGCAGAATGCTTTTTTAAGGGGAACCGGAGGGGGGGGTGCGGGAGTTTGGTTGCAGTGAGCAGTGGGATGCCGGGGAAATGACTGAAAACAATGGTGACAGTTCGTCGAATCGCAGGGCTATTCGCGATCAGATCGACGAGAATTTGAAGCGGGTCTATGCAGCCAACTTGTCGGAAGAGCTTCCGGACAGGTTCCGCGACTTGATTGAGCAGCTGAAAGCACGGGGAAAGTCCGGGTCCGGCGGTAGTCAATGAAAGGCACAGTCGATCCGAGGGACCGTTTGCCCGGAGCGATCCCGAAGCTTCGCGCCTTCGCGATCAGTCTTGCGCGGGACGTCAGTTCTGCGGACGATCTGGTGCAGGAGACCATCCTGAAGGCATGGACAAACATGGACAAGTTCGATCCGGAAACCAATCTGGATGCATGGCTCTTCACCATATTGCGGAATACTTTCTATTCTTCGTTGCGCAAAACCCGGCGTGAGGTGGCCGATCCCGACGGCGTGTTTGCCGGTGCACTGGCGGTGAAGCCCGCACACGACTCGAGCCTTGCAATGAAGGATTTCCGGCGCGCGTTCGACTTGCTGTCGCCCGAACACCGTGAGGTCCTGGTCCTCGTGGGTGCATCGGGCTTTTCCTGCGAGGAGGCCGCGGAGATGATGGGCGTTGCGATCGGCACGGTGAAGAGCCGGGCCAGCCGGGCGCGAAAGCGGCTGGCCGAGCTTTTGCACCTGGGCGAAGGGGAGGACCTTTTCTCTGACACCGACGGCGCGACCAGGGCGGTGGTGCTGCGCGGTGCCGTGGCCGCCTTTTGAGTGCAAAGCGCACATGGCTGTCGCGATCAAGCTTGGGGTTTCGCTTGGGCGCAACCCTTGTCATTGCGCTTCTTCCACTGGGCGTGCTGTCCATCATTCAGGCGCGGTCTGCACAGCACGAGCTTGATGCGTCGGTCCTGCAGGCCATAGCAGGGGCAAGCCTGCGGGCGACACAACCGCAGATCGATCTTATCCGTGACGGACAGATCACCGCGCGCACCTTTGCCGCATCGCTGAGCAACGCGCTTGAAGAGGGGGCGTCCTGCGTCGCGCGAGCCAGAGCGGTCGCTTTGACGATCCCCGAGGCGACCTTGGTAGCCTACATCCCGCTGTCTGGCAGGATGACCTGCTCTTCCACCGGTGCCGCCAGCAATTTTGCCGACAACCCTCTTTTTCAGAAAATGATTGCCAGGCCGGTGCCGGTGGCGCTGTACAATCCCGAAGGGCCGGTCTCGAAAATGGCCATCGTGGGGCTGTCTTACCCGGTGTTCGCCGAAAATGGTCGGCAAGTCGGAGTTGCCGGTATCTCGCTGCCGTACTATTCCCT
Organism: Tabrizicola sp.; assembly: GCA_044344105.1. Taxonomy (GTDB): domain Bacteria; phylum Pseudomonadota; class Alphaproteobacteria; order Rhodobacterales; family Rhodobacteraceae; genus Tabrizicola. Next base: position 606 of record JBIJDO010000421.1, on the reverse strand, counting down.
TGCGCCCGGCGATTTCTCGGAGGATGTCGGACAGTGGGGGCCCGAGTTTCTGGCCACTGTGACCCGTGACGGAACGATCTTAAGCACGTCGGAGCCCGGCAGGACCCTTGCCGCATCGCTGCCGCGCGGCGTTGGCCCAGCTGACATCCCAGACCGTGCGGGGACGGCCACCTTCGAATCCGACGGGACTGAGCATCAGATCCTTTCGGTAACAGGTGTTGCGAAAGACCTGTTCCTTGTTTCGATCTGGCAGCGCACTTCGGTTGGCCTTCTGAGCCCATCAAGCGCTGCCGCACCATACGTTTTGCCGGCGCTGACCTGGATCGCAGCACTTGCGGCTGCAGGATTTGCCTCCACACGGCTGGTCGTGCGGCACGTACGGGCTTTGTCTCGCTCGATGGACGACTATCTGAAGAGGCGGACCCGAATGGTTGTTCCCGCCATCACCGATGCCCCGGCCGAACTGCAGCGGCTGCACGCGGCCTACGAGCAGATGGTGCGCACCATCGAGCAGGAAGAAGCCGAGCTTCAGAACCTCATCGTCGACAAGGACACTCTCCTGCGTGAGGTCAACCACCGCAGCGGCAACAGTTTACAAATCATTGC